>NZ_JAYRVJ010000202.1:0-11008 GCF_041918635.1 Promineifilum sp. (SeqCode) | reverse complement strand
GCTGGCTTTATTCGTCCAAGTGAACTGGTCGGGTTCGGCCGCGCCGGCCTACGCCCAGACGCGATGGGCATCCACAAGTGTTGCCGCCACAGACGCAGCGGCGACCGGGGCCGCCGTGACGAGCGCCGCCACGCCCTTCGAAACGACAACCGCCACCCGCGCCGCGCCCGTCGCCACGCCCCAAGCCACTATCGCGTCCGCCCAACTGGTTCCAGCCGCGCCCGCGCCAACTGCCGGCGTAAGCCGCTGATCACTGACTGCTGATCACGAGTCACTAACCACCAACCATGACTGAACTAAGTAACTTGCCAACCGAGCAGGAGCCGAAACCGGGGTTCGCCGCGGAAGCCCGTTCCTGGGGAGCGGACGTGCTATCGCGTCCGCTGGTCAGCGCCCTCCAACTGGATTGGGAGAAAGCCATCTACCTCGGCTTCATGCTGATTGCCATCGTCACGCGCTTCTATGGCCTGGGCGACCGCGTGGTCAGCCACGATGAGAGTCTGCATACGCAGTTCTCCTACCAGTACTACAACGGTGACGGCTACGTTCACTCGCCGCTGATGCACGGCCCGTCCCTCTTCCACGCCACGGCCATCTCCTACTGGCTGTTTGGCGACAGCGACCTTTCCTCGCGTATCCCGGTTGCCATCCTGGGCGTGCTGCTCGTCCTGATGCCGTATTTCCTGCGCGATTGGCTGGGACGGGCAGGAGCGCTCTTCACCAGCTTCCTCTTCCTTATCTCACCCTACATCAGCTACTACTCGCGCTACATCCGGCACGACATTTACCTGATCGTCTTCGCTCTCATCGTCTTCACCGCCACCTGGCACTACATCCGCGAGCGCAAGGATAAGTACCTGTGGTGGTTCGCCGCCGGCCTGGTGCTCATGTTCGCCACCATGGAGGCGTCTTACATCTACGTCGCCATCTTCGGCAGCTTCCTCGTCATACGCCTACTGGCGCTGTTGGTCGGCGCGCCGTGGTTGCGCGGTGTCTGGCCGCGCCTGCGCTTGCCGCTCCTGATCGCCCTCATTGGCGTCATCCTGGTCGGCGCCGGCGTCGGCGCGCACTGGCTCCTGGGTAGACTGGCCGAGGGCGATGCAGCGGCGGCCACAGCGACAGCGACGTCGGAAGGTTTCGCCGTCGATCCGAACGCGCCCCAAACAGCTGTAGAAACGCCAGAAGGGCCGGCTGATGTGTTGACGCGCTGGATAGAGATCGCCGGCATCGCGTTGTTCAGTCTGGGATTATTCCTCATCGTCAACGCCATGCGGCCGCACATCGACCAGTACGCCGAGTTCGACTTGATCGTGCTCTACGTCAGCCTGCTGTTGCCGCTGCTCTCGGCGTTTCTCATCCGCATTGTCGGTTGGAACCCCCAGGATTACGCGCTCAACACGTGCACCCTGGCGACCGGCGGCTTCAGCTGTATCGGAACGATCCTGGCCTCCGGCGCGATCAAGTCGGGCATCTTCCTCGTGGCCACGCTGGTCATTGGCATCCTCGTCGGCCTGTGGTGGGACCGCAAACGCTGGATCATCGCCGCGCTCATCTTCCACGCCATCTTTCTGGTGCTCTACACGTCCGTCTTTACCAACCTGAATGGCTGGCGGACGGGCATGCTCGGCTCGCTCGGCTACTGGCTGGAGCAGCACGGCGTGGAGCGCGGCGGCCAACCCTGGTTCTTCTACTTCTTCGTCACCCCGTTCTACGAGTTCCTGCCGCTCATCCTCTCCCTGTCGGGCATGGTGCTGTGGACGCGGCAGCGGCGCGTCAGCCATATCGTCTGGTACTGGGTCTGGCTGCTGCTGGGCGGCCTGTTGGCCTATAGCCTGGCGGATTGGGGGCTGGACACCATTGGCCGCAATCTGGTATGGCAGGGCGTCAGCATACCCGGTCTGCTGGTGGCGCTATCTATTATTGGTCTCGGCGGCGTCTACTGGTTCCTCGTGCGGCGGCATCAGGTGGTGCGGAAGTTGGGGTTGGGAGATGAAAGCAGGGGAGCCGGGGAGCAGGGGAGCGGGGGTGAGAAGAGACAGAGTGGGCTAAAGCAACTGGTTAACTTGCCGGCGTTTGTGGGGTTTGTGCCGTCGCTTATCTGGTGGATGCTGCTGACCTGGCCGGCCTACAGCATTGCCGGCGAGAAGATGCCCTGGCTGAGCATCCACTTCGCCATCCCGATGTGCTTGCTGGGCGGCTGGTTCCTGGGGCAGAAAGTGAGCAGTGTCCCGGCCCGCGACCTGCTGACGCGGCGGACATTCCTGGCCGTCGGCCTGACAATGTTGCTCATCGTCGCCGCCGCCATCGCCCTCAAGCCCGTCTTGCTGGGGCAGATCCAGTTGGGCGAGCAGTTGACGGCGGCGCTGACCGCCCTCGGCCGCTTCCTGGGCGGTCTGCTTCTGGCCGTGGGGGTGGGCTATCTGTGGTGGCGAGCCTACCGGCCGTTGGAGGCGCGCCTGCGCCCCGTGGTCGTCACGCTGGGCATCTTCGGCGTGCTGGCCTTGCTGACCATTCGCTTCAGCTATATGGCCAACTTCGTCAACTACGACTACACCAACGAGTTCATGGTCTACGCCCACGGCGCGCCGGCCACGAAGAGCGTGGTGCTGAAGCAACTCGAAGAGTTGTCGATGCGGCAGCACGGCGATAAGAGTATCAAGGTCGCCTACGATACCGACGTTTCCTGGCCCTTCACCTGGTACTTGCGCGAGTATCCCAACCGCGTCTACTTCGGCGACACCCCATCGCAGAGCCTCAACGAGTCGCCGGTGGTCATCGTCGGCCGCAACAGTTGGGAGTCGTTCGATCCCTTCCTGACCGCCAACTACGTCGCCCGCGAGTACACCTTCTTGTGGTGGCCGATGGAGGATTACCGTCGCATCTCCTGGAATGCCGTCTTCGGCCTGGGCCAGCCGGAAGACCAGCCGCGCCGCGGCCTGCTGAACCCGGGCGTGCGCCAGGCGCTGTGGGACATCTTCTTCCACCGCGACTACACCAAGTACGGCGAGGTCTTCGGCGGAACCTACACCGCCGGGGAGTGGCCGCTGCGCCACGATTTGCGCCTCTACATCCGCAAAGACGTTCTGGCCGACATCTGGGATCAGGGCGTGGGCGCGGTCAGCGCCGCCGCCCTGGTTGACCCGTATGAGGCCAACGCCATCGCGCCCACGCCGCTGCTGGCGCTGAACGGAGGCGGTTTGGCCGGCGTGGAGCCGGGGACGCTTTCCAGCCCGCGCAACGTCGCCGCCGGCCCGGATGGCCTGATCTACGTAGCGGACTCCGGCAACCACCGCATTCAGGTGTTCGACGCCGACGGGACGTACCTGCGCGGCTGGGGCAGCTTCGGCGCGGAGCCGGGGCAGTTGAACGAGCCGTGGGGTCTGGCGGTGGATGAGGCTTTCGTCTACGTGGCCGACACGTGGAACCATCGCATTCAGAAGTTCACGCTGACCGGCGAATTCGTCGGCGCGTATGGGGCCAGCGGCGCGCCGGCGGCCGACGACCCCGGCGGCGGCCTGGGGCTTTTCTTCGGCCCGCGCGACATCGCCCTGATCGGCGAGGATCAACTACTCGTCACCGACACCGGCAACCACCGGCTGCAGCTGTTGGATCGGGACGGCAACTTCCTCAACCAGGTCGGCTCGTTCGGCAGTCAGTTGGGCCAGTTCAACGAGCCGGTCGGCCTGGCCGTCGCGCCGGACGGATCGATCTACGTGGCCGACACGTGGAACGGGCGCATCCAACGCCTGACGCCCGATCTGGCCCCCAGTGGTGAGTGGCGCGTTGAGGCCTGGTACGGACAGTCCATCAACAACAAACCTTACCTGGCCGTCGATGCCGACGGGCGCATCTACGTGTCCGACCCCGAAGGCTACCGGGTGCTGATCTTCAGCCCCAGCGGCGCGTACCTCAATCGCTTCGGCCAATATGGCACAGACTTGAATAGCCTGGGTCTGCCCAACGGCCTGGCGGTGGACGATCGGGGCAACCTGTGGGTGGTCGATGCGGGCAACCACCGTGTCCTGAAGTTCGCGTCGCTCTATGGCGCGCCGGCGTTGCCTGTCCAGGAAGCGCCAACGGAGGAAGTCATCTCGCCGATAGCGACGGAAGCGGGATTACAACCGACGGCTGAAGGACAGGGACAATAGCATGAATCAGATCATGACCGGGCCGTATGGCCTGTTCCGGCTTTACCAGCGGCTGCGCGATCATCTACTGGCCGTCCTGATCGACGACGATTTGGCCTTCACGCCGGGCGGCGCCAACCCGACGCTCGGCCAACTATGCGTCGAGATGGGCGAGACGCAGCGGGCCTACGTGGGTTCGTTCCGGTCGTTCGAGCAGGCGTTCGCCTATGGCCTGACCGACCCGGCGTTGGCCGGTAGTGTGGCGGGGCTGCGAGCCTGGTACGAGCAACTGGACGCCGACCTGCTGGCGGCGGTCGAGGCGCTGCGCGACGAGGACATCGCCAACCGGCCCATCGACCGCGGCCACGGTTTTCTCGTTCCAGCCAACGTCCAATTGGAGATTTACAAAGAGGCGCTGCTCATCTTCTATGGTAAAGTTAGCGTCTATCTCAAGCTGCTCGGCAAGACGCCGTCGGAGCAGTGGAGCGATTGGATAGCGTGATGAGCGAACTACCTGCCGCCTTACAGACGATTGTGGAAGACTTTCGGGCCATCGAGGGTCAGGAGAAGTTGGAGTATCTGCTGGAGTTGGCCGATCGGCTGCCGCCGTTGCCCGAGCGGTTGGTTCCGCAACGCCAAAGTATGGATGTAGTCAACGAGTGCATGACCGACGTCTTTGTCCACGCCGAAAAGGAGAATGGCGATCGCATTCGCTTCTATCTGGACGTGGCCGAGGAATCGCCGACGGTGCGCGGCTACGCTACGATCTTGCAGGAAGGATTGAGCGGCGCGAAACTGGACGAAATTCTATCCGTGCCGCTGGAGTTCTACCTGCAGTTGGGGCTGCAACAAGTATTGAGCGCCCAACGCCTGAACGGCATCGGCGCGATCCTGGCGCACATGAAGCGAGTCGCCCAAGGCGCGCAATAGGCTCAGGCAGCTGAGTTGTTCTTAGCAATAAGGCGGTTTTCCGCTCAGCGCATACTTGTTGTCGGCTCCTGTCGCTTAATCGACAGGGCTAAGACCAGCGGCGCGATAATGCCCAGTAGCGGGATGATCATCAATATCCAGCCCAGTGGGCCGCCGGCCAAGTAGTCCCCGGGATAGCTCCAGTGCATGGCTTCGCCAAAGCGCATGAGCCCCGTCGCATAGGAGAGGCCAACAAACGCGACGAGGCACAGCACACTAATGGCGACGGATAGGCCGATATAACGAAGAACCCGCCCCCTGAAGCTGACCATGGTGGCTTGGCCGTCGAAGAGCGTCGCCAGAACGATCAGCCCTAGAACAAATGTGAAGCTGCCCGCACAGAAATACGCTCCGAAAAACATACTCCACCCGCGACCCTGCTGACGCCCAAGGGCGATGGCGCGGTCGCTAGGCGTCAGCGCGCAGCCGTCGCGCCCTAGACCAGACTCATGATGCCGCCCCGCTAAGCTTAGCGGTCGCGTTCAATGACCTCATAGGTCAACCGCTCCAACTCGTCGCGCGCGGCCGACGGCGGGACTAATTCCAGCGCGCGGCGCGCCCGCTCGACGACCTCAATGGCCTGTATGCGGGCCAGTTCGATAGCGCCGGAAGTGCGCAGTTTACTCATCATCGCCGCGATGGGATCGGCTTCTTTCTCGGCCACGACCGCCGGTTCACTGCCGGCGCGGAGTGACAGAATGGTACGACCGTTTGCCTCGCCGGTGTGGTTGGCCGCGCCCTGGGCGACAAACGCGCCACGCCCCTGGGCCACGTCCGCGCCGACCGGCTTGCCCAGCGCCTCCGGGTTGCCGATCACGTCCAGGATGTCATCAATGACCTGAAAGGCGATGCCCACGTTGTAGGCATATTCGGCCAGGGCCTCAACGACGTGCGGTTCACCGCCGCCTCTCAGCGCGCCCATACGCCCGGCGGCCTCGAACAGGCTGGCCGTCTTCAGGCTGACAATGCGCTTGTAGGTCTCGCGGTCAATGGTTCCGGCCTTGGCCGCCACCGCCTGGAGCGTCTCCCCCTCTACCAGTTGTGAACAAGCGTTGGCCATGATGACGTTGTAAGCCGGGCCAAAAGGGGCCATCATGACGTAGACCTTGGCGAACATATAGTCGCCGGTCAGCAGGGCGAACGTGCGCCCCCAGCGGGCATGCACCGACGGCCGCCCGCGGCGCAGCAGACTATGGTCGTTGATGTCATCGTGCACCAGCGTCGCCGTGTGCACCATCTCGACGGCGGCGGCCAGCGGCGCGGCCTCTTGTAGGTCCGTCCCACCGACGGCCAGGTAAGATAGTAGGGCGATATGGGGCCGCAGATGCTTGCCGCCGGAGCTTAGAATGTGCCGGCTGGCGTCGTTGAGTAAGGGCACTTCGCTATCGATGGCCGCAAGAAGCACCTCTTCGACCGCTTCGATCCCTTCTCGCGTTAAAGTTATATCCATGCGCTAACCTCGTTCACAACTTTCAAATTTTTTTGAACGAACTGTTTGCTTATCATTATAATGGACAAGGCAGGGTGGGTCAAGAACATTGTGAAGAAATTCGCAAACCGGCGGTGTGGTACAGGCCGTGCTATGGAAAGCTTAATCACCGTTGGCGCGGCCCTGCTCCTTGGGTCATAATCAGGGCATACAGTCGCCTGAGAAGGATGGCATGCAGACCCGATAGCCTATGCAAGCACTCAAAGACCGTATTCGACGCGAAGGGGAGAACCTCGGCCGCGGCATCCTCAAGATCGACAGCTTCCTCAATCACCAGATCGATCCGGCCCTGATGGTGGCCGCCGGTGAGGCCATCGCCGAGCGCTTTCGCGTCACCGAGCCAACGCGCGTGCTGACCGCCGAGGTCAGCGGCATCATTCCGGCCGTCATGGCCGCCCAGGCGCTGGGCAACCTGCCGGTGGTCTACGCCCGCAAGCACAAGCCCATCACCATGCGCGAGCCGGTCTACATCGACACGGCTCCCAGTCACACCAAGGGCAGTGAGGTGCTGCTGATGGTCTCGCCCGAATTCCTGCACGCCGGCGACCGGATTCTGATTGTCGATGACTTTCTGGCCAGCGGACGCACCATCGACGCGCTGGCCCGCATCGTGCGCGCGGCCGACGCCACCCTGGTCGGCATCGCCGCCGTGGTCGAGAAGATCTTCGAGGGCGGTCGTGAGAATCTGGCCTACTGGGGTGTGCCGATCGAGGCGCTGGCGACGATCACCGATATGAGCGAAGGGCGGATCGTGATGGCGGAGTGAGAAGCATGCAGGGGTGCAGGGGCGCGGGGGAGCAGGGGAGAACTTGCTGACTGCCGACTGACTACCAACGACCACTGACCACTCTCAACTATTAACTATCAACTTTCTACTATGAAACACGACACCATCGTCGTTCTAGACTACGGTTCGCAATACTCGCAACTGATCGCCCGCCGGGTGCGCGAGGCCAATGTCTATTGCGAGCTTGTCTCCTGGCGCGCGCCGGCGGCTGAGGTGCTGGCGCTGGAGCCGAAGGGCTTCATCCTGAGCGGCGGCCCCAACAGCGTCTACGAACCGGGCGCGCCGACGCTGCCCAACTACGTGCTGGAGAGCGGCCGGCCGGTGCTGGGCATCTGCTACGGCATGCAACTGCTGGCGCACCGGCTGGGCGGGCGCGTGGCCCGCAGCACGGCGCACGAGTACGGCCCGGCGCAACTGACCATTGACGTGGCCGAGAACCCGCTCTTTGCCGGCTGGCAGGCGGCCGACGAGGCGCCGGTCAGCGCCGCGCAGGTCTGGATGAGCCACGGCGACAAGGTGGAGATGCTGCCGGCGGGTTTCCGGCCGCTGGCCCACTCCGAGAATTCCCCCTTGGCCGCCGCGGCCGACGCCGAGCGTGCCTACTACGCCGTCCAGTTTCACCCCGAGGTGGCCCACACGCCGCAGGGGCGGCTGCTGCTGAGCAACTTCGTCCACCGCATTGCCGGCTGCCGGCCCGACTGGACGCCGGCCAGCTTCCTGACCGGGCAGATTGCGGCCATCCGGGCGCAGGTGGGCGACGGGCGCGTCGTCCTGGGGCTGAGCGGCGGCGTCGATTCGGCCGTGGCCGCCGCGCTCATCCACCGCGCCATCGGCGACCAGCTCACCTGCATCTTTGTGGACACCGGACTGCTGCGCCAGAACGAGGCGGTCAAGGTCGTGCAGGCGTTCCAGCAGGAGCAGGGCATCCGGCTGGTGGCGGTCAACGCCGTCGAGGAGTATCTCGACGCGCTGGCCGGCGTGACCGACCCGGAGCAGAAGCGCCGCATCATCGGCGAGAAATTCGTGCGTATCTTCGAGCGCGAGGCGCGCCGGCTGGGGCAGATCGACTTCCTGGCCCAGGGCACGATCTACCCCGACGTGATCGAAAGCGCCGGTAAGGGGCGCGACGAGGCGCACGTCATCAAGACCCACCATAACGTGGGTGGCCTGCCGGCCGACATGCAGTTCCAACTGGTGGAGCCGCTGCGCTCGCTGTTCAAGGACGAGGTGCGGCGGTTAGGCTCGGCGTTGGGCCTGCCCGACACGATTCTCTACCGGCAGCCCTTCCCCGGGCCGGGGCTGGCGGTGCGCTGCCTGGGGCCGCTGTCCTGGGAGCGGCTGGAGCGGCTGCGTCTGGCCGACGCCATCTTCCTGGAGGAGTTGGAGCGGGCCGATCTGCTGCGCGAGGGGGCGCAGCAGGCGTTCGCCGTCCTGTTGCCGGTGAAGAGCGTCGGCGTCATGGGCGACGGCCGGACGTACAAAGAAGTGATCGCGCTGCGCGCCGTCACGACTGAGGACTTCATGACCGCCGATTGGGCGCGACTGCCCTACGAGGTGCTGGCTCGCGTCAGCCGCCGCATTGTCAATGAAGTGCCCGAGGTCAATCGCGTCGTGTTCGACATCACGTCGAAGCCGCCGGGCACCATCGAATGGGAGTAATAGGGCCCGGGGTCAGGGGCCAGGTTCTAGGGAAGAGCGCTCTTCCCTAGAACCTGGCCCCTAACCCCTATTCTGGAAGAACCCGCTATAATCTAGCACCATGACCTCCGCTGAACACACGCGCCGTCTGGGCAGGCGGCTGCTCCTGGCCCTGGCGGCGCTCGCGCTGCTCGTCGCCCTCTGGCCCAACGCCCGCTCGCTGTATGACCTCACCGGCGAGGAGCAGTGGCGCGGCCAGGCGGCCGGCGTCATTCACTGGCTCAACACCGCCGTCCGGCCGCAACCCACTTTGGAACCGGGGGAGGTCGCCGGTTCGCCGCTGGCCTATCCGGCCGTCTCCCCCTTTGGCGTCAATACCTTCCTGCATCAGGAGGCGGAACCGGAGAAGCGCGCCCGCACGCTCGACCTCCTCGCCGCTGCCGGCTTTCGCTTCATCCGCGAGGAATTCCCCTGGGAAGACATCGAAATCCACGGCAAGGGGGATTTCGTTGACCGGCGCAACGATCCGGCCGGCGTTGACGCCTGGGCCAAGTACGACCAGATCGTGGGGCTGGCTGCCGAGCGGAACATCGCTGTCATCGCGCGGCTGAGCAACCCGCCGGCCTGGACGCGCGCCGCGGGGGATGAGATCGGCACGAACGCGCCGCCCGATGATTTCAACGACTTCGGCGACTTCGCCGCGACCGTCGCCGAGCGCTACCGGGGGCGCATCCGCTACTACCAGTTGTGGAACGAGCCAAATGGCAACGAAGAGTGGGGCCGCCAGGACGTGAACCCGGAGGCGTTTGCCGAATTGCTCTGCCTGGCCCACGACCGCATCAAAGCCGTCGATCCGTCGGCCGTCGTGCTGGCCGGGGCGCTGACGCCGACCGTCGCCAACGACGGCCGCAACATGAACGACCTCATCTTCCTGGAGCGTATGCTGGCCGCCGGGGCGGGGGAGTGTTTCGATGTATTCTCCGCCCAGGGGTACGGCCTGTGGTCCGGCCCGACCGACCAGCGCTTGCGGCCGACGGTCATCAATTATGCCCATAACCTGTTCTTACGCGATATCCTGGTGCGCCACGGCTATGCCGCCAAGCCCATCTGGATCAGCGAGATGGGCTGGAACACCGCGCCGGAGGACATCGCGCCCACCTATGGCCGCGTGACCGAGGCGCAGCAGGCGCGCTACACCGTCGGAGCCTATCGCCGCGCCCAGGACGAGTGGCCGTGGATCGGCGTCAACAACTACTGGTTCTTCCGGCGTCCCTCCGACTCCGAAGTGAGCCAGGCGTGGTACTACTTCCGCATGCTGGAGCCGGACTTCACGCCGCTGCCCGTCTACGATGCGGTGGCCGGTTATGTCGCGGGCGGCCCGTCTGGCTCGCCCATGCCGGGCTGGCAGGTTGAGTGGATGCGCTGGCGGCCTGTCTTCTTTCTGTTCGGCGCGGGCGTCCTCTTTTATGCCTTGCTGCGCGCCCTGGCCCCACGCGAATGAACGAACGGCGCTATCTGGCGGTCGTCGTCGCGCTGCTGCTGTTGGCGACGGGCCTCCGCTTCCACCGGCTGGAGGCGCAGTCCTTCTGGAACGACGAGGGCAATAGCGCGCGCCTGAGCGAGCGCTCCATCCCGGCTATCCTGGAGGGCACGGCCAGCGACATCCACCCGCCGCTCTACTACCTGCTGCTGCGCGGCTGGCGCGAGTTGGTGGGCGAGACGGAGTTCGGCCTGCGCTCCCTCTCCACTTTTGCCGGTATCCTGACCGTCGCCGTCACCGGCGCGTTGGTAAGAAAGGTTCCAGGTTCCAGGTTCCAGGTTCCAGGGAAAGAGCGCTCTTCCCTGGAACCTGGAACCTGGAACCTGGCCCCTATCCTCCTCGCCGCCGTTAGCCCGGTGCTTGTCTACTATAGCCAGGAGACACGCATGTACGCCCTCCTGGCGCTGCTGGCGGCGCTGAGCACGTGGGCGCTGCTCAACTGGTTGAAGATGGGTCGC
>NZ_JAYRVJ010000201.1:0-1517 GCF_041918635.1 Promineifilum sp. (SeqCode) | reverse complement strand
GGGGCGCGGCGTAAGATCGAGGCCATGTTGAGCGTATGACAAATGCACACTTCTGCCAGACCTGTGAACTCATCGATCGCCGCGACCGCGGCGAAGCGCCCCTCTGGGACAACATCCTCCGCACCGAATATTGGGATGTCGTCCACGCCTTCAACACGTCCCTCCCCGGCTGGCTCGTACTGGTGGCGCGGCGGCACATCGCGGCCATCGCCGAGTTGACCGAAGAGGAAGCGGCCGAATTGGGCGCACTGCTCCGGCGAACCTCAACCGCGCTGCACGAGGTTACCGGCTGCGTCAAGACCTACGCGCTCCAGTTCGCCGAGGCCGAAGGGCACTCCCACGTCCACTTCCACGTCATCCCGCGCATGGCCGATCAGCCGGAGGAGCGCCGCAGTACCAGGGTTTTCGGCTATTTAGGCGTACCTGAAGCGGAGCGTGTGAGCGAAGTAGTGATGAACGACATCGCCATCCAGGTTCAGCGGGTGTTAAGCACGGTAGTTACTGGTTCAGACCTCTGAGGTTTGCGGCAAACCTCAGAGGTCTTAGCCAAATTACCCCTTAATTTCCGCCGCTCCCACCGCCGCGCTCGGCGCATTGAGCGCCTCCTGCACCGCCTGAGCCACCGTATCATAGGCCGTCGAGTTGACCAGGCCAAAGCTGAACTGGTCGGGGACGGCCGTCTGGTAGCGGCGGTTGCCGTCGCGGCCAAAGCCGAAGATGGTCATCTTGCGGTCGGCCGACGGCTTGTAGGAGTCTATGATGTTGTCCTGGGTGTGGTGGAGCAGAAAGATGGAGCGGTTGGCGGTCGAGTCGGCCACGTAGGCCCACTCTTCCCCCTGCAAATCTCCCCGCCAACTGACAAACGCCCCCGTCTGCTTGCGGTTGGAGCGCATCACGAAATCTTTGCCGTCCAGCACACCGCCGGGCGTGCCCTCATAGAGAAACCAGTACTTCCCGGCTGCCTTCAGCACCGTCATGCGGGCGAAGTCGGAGAAAATCTCCCAGCGCGTCTTCCACAGGCCGTCATTGCTGGTGGACTCGAACGTCACTTTCAGCGTCCCTTTGCTGATGACGCGGCTGGTCGAGGTCGTCCGGCCGGGGTGGAAGAAGCCGCCGTCGTTGGGGTGAACCATGTTAGGGATGCCGCGGAAGTCGCCGGCATTGCCTGGGCTGGCGTTCCAGTTGATCCAGTCGATGCCAGTCTCGTCCACCAAACTGGAGAAGCCGCCGCCCGCCTTGTGGTAGTAGTAGATGGCGCGGGGCGTGGTGATCTTGAAAGCGGCGAACCCCTCGTCAGTGGCGTTGGTCAGCGTCACCGCCTCGGGCGCGGTGGGGATGGCCTCGGTCGCGGCCACACCCGGCGCGCTCCCAGCCAAGTCGAAGTAAACGTAATAGCGCCGCGAGGCCGCCGCCGCCGTCTCGCCCGTCAGCCGGAAGATGAGCGTCCCCCGGCCGGCGCCGGCCGTGTCAGGCTCGAACTGGAAGGGCACGGCTTCGTCCAGCGCCCGGCCGTCGGC
>NZ_JAYRVJ010000200.1:0-11962 GCF_041918635.1 Promineifilum sp. (SeqCode) | reverse complement strand
GCAGCGACGCCACCGCCTGCACGTCATCCACGTAGACCCCATTGCGTGAACGCCCGCTGTGGATCATCGCCCAGCCGTCGGGGTGCATCTCCGTACCCAGGCTGATGCCGACGTGGCTGATGGCCCGGTGACCGCCCGGGCCGCCGAAATAGAACAGATCGCCCGGCGCGAAGGGCGGCTCGACGGGTTGGCCGGCCAGATATTGCCGGTCGGCGTCGCGCGGGATGACCACGCCCGCCAGCCGGTGCATCAGCTGGGCGAAGCCGGAGCAGTCGATCCCATGTACCGATGTGCCACCCCACAGGTAGGGCACGCCGATGTACTGCATGGCGTCGTGGTGGGCCAGGTGGCGGCGGCGAACGTCGAGCGGGCGCTTGTCCTCCAGCGGGCGCAGGTCCATCGGGTCGGCGTAGCCGCGCCCGTTGACGCCCTGCACCGGAGCCCAGCCGTTCTCCAGCGCGCCCACGGCCAGCCGCGTCCCGGCGAAGAGGCGCGTCACCACCGGCGCGAGATAGTTGGGCGTGGCGTAGACCAGCGTGAAGGGCGCGCCGACCTGGTGGGTGGGGGTGGGAACGTCGGCCGGTTCGGCCAGATAGCCCCGATACATCCAGCCCAGATAGCCATCCTCCAGGCGAACGAAGGCCCAGCGCTCCGCCTCCTCCAGCACCTCGACGGCCGTGCCGCCGAGCACCTGGCTCTGCTGTTCGCCGAGCCAGGACGGATCGCGCTGCAAGCCGGTCAGGTTGGTGGCCGCGGTCATCAGGCGCGAGTGCGACCCGCGCAGCACGCGCACGCCGTCGTGCTCCCAGCGCGCGGCCGGCCCTTGGCGGCGCAGGGCGTCGAGCACGGCGGTCAGTGTCGCGTCGTCCAGCACCGTGCCGTGTAGTTGGTAGTGGTCGCCGGATGGGGTGGCCTCCAGGCGGCAGAGCTGGAAGCGGTGGTCGGCAAAGGGTTGTTGCGCCTCGGCCAGCGCGGACAAGAATTGTTCATCCATGAGGAGTTTGTCCATGTGTTTTAGAAGCGCTCACGCCAAGAGCGCCAAGAAGTCCAGGGCCGCTAAGAAGAAACAAGCTTTGCGTTCTTCTCTTCCTTTGCGCTCTTGGCGTGAGCGCTTCTTTACTGCGTCATACTAAACAGGCATTCGTCGGATCGCACCGATGCCGGGCTGGTCGGGCAAGAGGACGCGGCCGGCGGCGTCGTAGGTCAGCCCGTCGAACGGGTCGTTGGCGACGAGCCACGGCGCGTCCAGGTCGAGCCAGTCGGCCAGCCCCATCAGGTGGGCCATGGCCGTCACGCCGATGGCGGTCTCGACCATGCAGCCGAGCATGACGCCCAGCCCTAACTCGCGCGCCCGGCGCAGGATCGCCAGGCCGGGAGCCAGCCCGCCGACCTTCATCAGCTTCAGGTTGATGCCACCAACGCCCGCCTCGGCCAGCCGCCCCACGTCGGCCATCGTCTGCACCGACTCATCGGCCACCACGGGCACAGGGCAGGCGGCCTGCACGCGCCCCATGCCCGCGTAATCCCCCTTGGCGACCGGCTGCTCGACCAGGGCCACGCCGTGGGACAGCAGCGTCTCGATGTGGCGGATGGCGTCGTCGGGCAACCAACCGGCGTTGGCGTCTACGTAGAGGGTCGCGTCCGGCCGGGCGGCGCGCACGGCGGCCACGCGCTCCATGTCGCGCCCGTCGCTCCCGCCCAGCTTGAGCTTGATGACGGCGCGGCCGGCCAGCTC
Source organism: Promineifilum sp. (SeqCode) (assembly GCF_041918635.1). NCBI lineage: Bacteria > Bacillati > Chloroflexota > Ardenticatenia > Promineifilales (SeqCode) > Promineifilaceae (SeqCode) > Promineifilum (SeqCode) > Promineifilum sp. (SeqCode). The sequence goes on along the minus strand of NZ_JAYRVJ010000200.1, from coordinate 10,227 downwards.
AGCCGCCTGGCGGGCCATCTCCGCCGGCTCATCGATGGCCAGCGTAAAGGAAGTTAGCAGCGGGCGCGGCGTGGGCAGGCCGAGCAGGGCGTGCAGCGGCCGGCCGCTCAGCCGCCCCAAGCGGTCGTGCAGGGCCAGATCGAGCGCGGCCCGGGCCGGGGCCGGACCGGCGTCGCCCACCCAGGCGTGGATGCCGGCCGGATCGTCGGGGAAGGGGTCGGCGCGGCCGGCGGCGGCGGCCCAGACGGCGGCCATCGCTTCGTCGCTGATGCCATAGTAAGGCGGGATGGTGCCCTCGCCCCAGCCCTCGTCGCCGGCCAACCGCAACCAGTGGGCGCGGCGCGTCTCGCTGGTCCCGTGGCTGATGCGGAAGGGGGTGCGCAGGTGCAGGGTGATCGGTTCCCAGGAAAGTCGGGTCATGGAGAGGTATTATCCGCAGATTGGGCAGATTGGGCAGATTTAGCGCGTGCCACGTAGCTCAGTCATTCCTGACTGAGCGGAGCGTAGACGCGGCCAGGAATGGCCGCGCTACGACTGCGCACGGGCGAGTATGGCTTGCAGGGCGCGGACGTTTTCGGCCTCGTCGAAGATAGCGCGGACGGGCACGTCGAAGCCGGGCAGGGCGCGGCTCTGCACGAGGCCGTTGTTGACCTTGACGATCAGTTCATACGCCTCGCCCGACAGGGCGTACTGCTCGACCACCTCGGCTGCCGGGTCAATGATCCAGTACTCGGTCACGCCGTGGGCGGCGTAGTCTTCGAATTTGACGCGGCGGTCGTTGGCGGCGGTGCTCTCTGACAGAATTTCCACGACGAAATCGGGCGCGGGGAAGTGCATCTGGCGCGGCTCGAACTGGTCGGCGATCTCTTTTCGGAAGTAGCACAGAGCCGGCTCGTAGTCGTTGCGCGAGAGCGAGATCATGATCTTTTCGTAGCCGACGTAGCCCAGATGGTGCACTCTGACGTAGGTGGACAAAAGCAAGAGTAGTAGTTGGCCGGCCCGGTTGTGCTCCAATCGCACAGGTGAGTGATAAACGATTTCGCCGTTAATGAATTCCACCTTTTCCCCTTCGGTGATACTGGCATAGAAGCGGCGACGGGCAGCCCGCTCGTCGGCCAGCACGTCTTCGATGCGTTGGGCATAGAATGGCAACCGAGGTGACTCAAGCAGTCGTTCCAATAGTTGTTCAGAATCAGTCGTGACCATTTCTCGATAAATCTGCCTAATCTGCCCAATCTGTGGGTGATTTCTCTTCAGTATAGTGAACGCCTGTTGTCGCTGCAATAGGTGAGGAAAGACAACCTGTGAACGGCAGTTCGGGTTATTGTTCGCTTGTTGGCTCCTTGAGCAACAGCAGCGCCAGCAACGCGCACCGCTCGATCAGTTTGGAGATGAGCACGTGCTCGTGGCGGGCATGGGCGCCATCGCCGACCGGGCCGAGGCCGTCGAGCGTGGCCGTATAGGCGCTGGTCAGATTGCCGTCCGACCCGCCGCCGACGGCCACCTCCTCCAGCGCCAGCCCCATCTCCGCGCCCGTCTCGCGCGCCAACTCCCACAGCGCGACGTTGCGCGGCGTGCGCTCCAACGGCCCGCGCTCGAAGCCGCCGCTGATCTCCAGCTTCGTACCCGGCAGCGGCGCGGCCAGCCCGCGAATGGCCTCTTCCAGCCGGGCGGCGTCGGCCATCGTCGTGGCGCGCACATCCACCTTGGCCCGGCACTCCGGCGCGACCACGTTGCCGCGCAGGCCACCGCTGATGACGCCGACGTTGACGGAGATGCCGCGCGGATAATCGTTGAGCGCGGCCAGTGTCCGCACGAGTTCGGCCATGCCCAGGATAGCGCTGACCCCCTTCTCCGGCTCCAGCCCGGCGTGGGCCGCCCGGCCGTGGACGACGATCTCGAAGTCGCCCAGCCCCTTGCGCGCCGTCTTCAGCTTGCCCTCCGGCCCGGCGGCCGACTCCAGGATGAGCGCGCGCGCCGATCCGCGGGCCAGCTCCTCAATGGCCGGGCGGGATTCGATGCTGCCGATCTCCTCGTCGGTGTTGATCAGGAAGACAGGAGCGAGCGGCGGCTCCAACCCCAGATCGCGCAGGGCGCGCAGGGCGAAGAGGCCCTGCACCAGCCCGCCCTTCATGTCGAAGGAGCCGGGGCCGCGCAGGATGTCCCCCTCGACGGTCAGCGGCATCGTCTCTAGTGTGCCCACGGGCCAGACGGTGTCACAGTGGCCGACCAGCAGTTGGCGGGGGCGGGCGTCGGCCAGCGGGTGGCGGGCGATCAGGTAGCCGCCGGTGCGCGCGCCCGGTGTGTGGCGGACGTGGTAGCCGAGGTGGTCGAACTGCTCATAGAGGATGCCGATGGGGCCGGCCTGGGTCTCCGGCGCGTCGCTGGGCGACTCGGCCGCGACCAGATCGGCCAGGAGGGCGACCATTTCGTGGCGTTGTTGGGAGAGATGGTGGAGGATGCGTTGGCTGTTGGTCATAATACAAGTTCAAATGGACGTTAACCCGACTGATACGGATGTCTTGCACTTTACGACTGAAGACGTTGAAGGTCAACTCTGCGCAGCTTCTTTAGGTAGTCACAAAGCTTAACGAGTATTATCATGCCGTAATATTACCTTGTCGTGCTAGAATCGACCCGGCAACCACAGCCGGTTCTGGGCTGGACAAAGCCCGCTACTCTATATGGGAGAATACTATGGAATACGCTCGTCTAGGCTCAACCGGGATGCAAGTTTCGCGCATCTGTCTCGGGTGTATGGGGTTCGGGGACGCGACAGGTTGGGTTCACAAATGGGTGCTGAATGAGGAAAACAGCCGGCCGGTCATCAAGAAAGCCCTCGAATTGGGGATCAATTTCTTCGATACAGCCAATATCTATTCCATTGGGGTCAGTGAAGAGATCCTCGGTCGCGCCCTGAAGGACTTCGCGAAGCGGGATGAGGTCGTCATCGCCACTAAGGTGCATGGCAAAATGCGTGAAGGACCAAACGGCGGCGGGCTGTCGCGCAAAGCGATTTTGAGCGAGATCGACGCCAGTCTGAGGCGACTGGAGACGGATTACGTAGACCTCTACCAAATCCACCGCTGGGATTATGAGACCCCGATCGAGGAGACCATGGAAGCGTTGAACGATGTGGTGCGAGCAGGTAAGGCTCGCTACATCGGCGCTTCCGCTATGTTCGCATGGCAGTTCCAGAGGGCGCTATATGTTGCGGAAAAACATGGGTGGACACGCTTCGTTTCGATGCAGAATCATCTGAACCTCATCTACCGTGAAGAAGAACGGGAGATGTTGCCCCTCTGCCGCGAGGAGAAGATCGGGGCCATCCCGTATAGTCCACTGGCCTCGGGCCGATTGGCGCGTGACTGGTCACCCGATAGTACGCTTCGTGCGGAAACCGATCAGATCGCGAAATTCAAGTATGATGCGACCGTTGAGACCGATCGGCAGGTGGTGGAGCGGGTGGCAGAAATCGCGGGAAAACAGGGCGTCTCACGCGTTCATATTGCGCTTGCCTGGCTGTTACAGAAAGAGCCGGTGACGGCGCCCATCATCGGGGCTACGAAGATCGCACATCTGGAAGAAGCCGTCGGTGCTTTGGCCGTCAAACTGACTCAAGAAGAGGTCAGATACCTGGAAGATCCGTATGTACCGCATCGGATCGTCGGTCATCAGTAAATAGCGACCAACCCATGGGGGGCCAAATCGCCTGCGCAAAGTCCTGGCTAGAGCTGTCTAGATCTCCTGCCGCTCCACCACCCCCACCGCCGTCACCAGGCAGAACAGGATCACCACCACCGACCCGACCAGCGCCCCCCAGCCGTTGGCCTGCACCGGCTCGGGCACGCCCAGCTGCGCCGCCCAGGATACCAGGCCGCCCGGCAGCAGCGCCGCGCCCTGCGGGAAGGCCCCAGCCACGAGCAACACAATGGTGAACAGCAGCCCCAGGCCCGCGCCGATGAGCGTCGTCCGGCCGATGGCGCTGCCCAACAGCACGGCGGCGGCCACGGTCATCAGCCACAGCCACAGCAGGACGTTGCCCAGCAGGAAGGGGCCTAGCGCCAGCCCCGGCTCGAAGAGCAGGTTGGTGTAGTAGCCCGCCCCCAACCCGGCCAGCAATACGGCCGGTAGGTAGACCAGCGCCACAGCGTCGAACTTGCTCAGCACGAAGGCCCAGCGCGGCGTCGGCTTGCTGAGCGTCATCGCCGCCGTGCCGCGCTCTTTTTCCCCGGCAATGAGGCCCATGACCAGCAGGATGGTCAGGATGAAGCCGAACTGGGTGATGCTCTCGATGTACTGGGCCACGGCGTCGGCCGCCTTTGGCTCCGGGATCAGCCCGGCGAACTGCTCCGCGCCGGGTACGCTCATGATGATCTCGGTCACAAAGCGGGCCATCAGCGGCGCGGTCAGCCCAAAGAGCAGGAAGACGGCCAGCACGACGATCACCTTCTTCGTCCGCCACTGCTCCAATAACTCCTTGCGCAGCAACGTCAGATAGGCGCTCCACTCCGCGCGCCAGGGGGGCGGCGTCTGGCGCGCCCCGACCAGGCGCGGCTCGGTCGCATTCAACCGCCGGTAGCTCCAGCCGATGAACAGCAGCCCCGGCAGGGCCAGCAGCAGTACGATGCCCTCCAGCAGCCACGGGTTGCTGACGAACTGCCCGGCATAGACCGCCGTCGCGTCCACCAGCGCGTGATAGAGGATGGCGGCCACGGCATAGAGCGGCTGCCGCCGGCGAAAGGCCAGCCAGACCAGCAGGGACGCGACGACGTGGAAGGTCATGGCCGCCAGCCTCTCGACGAACGGCAATATCGCCACCAGCGGCGAGCCGTTCAGCCGGTCGAGTTGCTGTTGCAAGATGGAGAACTGTTCGGCGGTCAGATCGAGCGTCGTCAAGTCCACGCCGCGCAGGCTCAACAGCATGGCGATCGACAGCGCCGTCGTCGCGCCGAGGATCATCGCCTCGATGCCGCCGTGTCCCAGGCCCACCATGACGGCATCCGGCCAGCGGTCGACCAGGCCGCGCCGGTTCAGGAACCAGAAGACGACCAGGCGCATCAACCCCTCACACAACCCGGCCGACATACCCAGCACGACCGCCGTGCGCAACAGATTCGGCGCGTCGCGGCCGATGGGGCCGATGAGGCCCAGATCGGTCAGCCAGTTGTTGAGCGGCAGGTGGTAGACCTGCGACAGGAAGAAGGCGATGGCCCCGGCCGTCCACAGCAGCCAGGGGGCGCGGAAGCGGCGGCGCAGGGCGATGGCCAGCAGCAACGGCGTCACGATCATGAGCGTGACGGTGATGGCATAGGCGGTGCTCATGGCGCGCCCTCCTCGCTCAGGCTGAGGAAAATCTCCTCCAGGTTAGGCCGCGCCCACTCGTAGCGGAGCAGCGGCAGGTTGTGTTTGACGACCAGCGGCAGCAGGGCGTCCTGCGCGGCGGCCACGTCGGCGGCGACGATGCGGACGGTGTTCTCCTCCGTCGTGACACCGCCGGCCCAGGGTTGCCCCGCCAGTTCCGCGACGAAGGCGGGCAGGCGCTCGGTCGCTTCGGCCCGCGCCTCCAGGACGGCGATGTTGCTGGCATAGCGGTTCGCCAGTTCGGCGCGGCCGGCCACTTCGATCAGCCGCCCCTCGTGCAGGATGCCGACCGTGTCGCAGACACGCTCCACGTCGGCCAGGATGTGGGTGGAGAAGAAGACGGTCACGTGCCGGCCCAGCGCCTCCAGCAGGTCGAGCACGTCGCGCCGGCCGGCCGGGTCGAGACCGGCCATCGGCTCATCGAGGATGAGCACCTGCGGCCGGTGGATGAGCGCCTGGGCCAGGCCGAGACGCTGCTTCATACCGCCGGAGAAGCCGCCGATCTTGCGCCGGCTGGCGTTCTCCAGGCCCACCAGACGCAGGAGTTCGTCCACGCGCTGCCGGCGCTCCTCGGCGGGGATGTGGAAGAGGCGGCCAGCGTGATCGAGATAGTCCGCGGCGGTCATCCAGCCGTAAAAGGCCGGCTCCTGCGGCAGATAGCCGAATTGGGAGCGGGCGCGGCCGTCGCCGTTCGTCGTCTCCAGACCGCCGACCCAGGCCCGGCCGCGGTCGGGCCGCGCCAGGCCGGTGATGAGGCGCAGCGTCGTCGTCTTGCCCGCGCCGTTGCGCCCCAGGAAGCCGAAGATGGCGCCGGCCGGCACAACGAGATCGAGGTCGGCCACGGCCTGCACCTCGCCATAGCGGCGGCTCAGCCCTTCGGTGCGGATGGCCGGCTCGCCGTTGGAAGGGGCATTCATCGTCACACCTCCCGCCGGCCGATCAGAAAGTAGGCGATGGGGCCGATAATGTTGACCAGGACGACGATGAAGGCCCAGGCCCACTTGGGGCCGTTAACGCCCGCCTGCGGCCGGCGCACGAGATCGATGAGGGCGAAGGCCATCAGCGCCAGTTGCAGCAGGATGATGGGGATCAGAAAGGGCAAGTACTCGCGAAGAGCATCCAGAATAGTGTCCATAGGGTTATCCTGATTACCAATCATGAATGGTATCATGCTCGATAGGTTTGTTAAGTAAAGGGAATGGAACGCGGATAACGCTGATTTTCGCCGGTAACGGAAACGCTTCTTTATCGGCGAGAACCCGGGTTATTGGCGTCATCAGCGTTCCCATTCTTCTCCATCGTGGTAGAATCGCCCTCATTCAGATGCAGTGCCTTCGATACAGGAGCCAGACCCATGAAGCCCGCACGATACTCCCCTCTGAGCGTCCTTTTGCTCACCCTTGTGTTCTTCGCCATCGGCTGCCGCACGGCGTCGCCGGAAGCAAGTCCCACGGCCGGAAGCCAGACAGTTGTAGAAGCGCCGACGTTGCCCGCCGCGACCGTTGAGCCTACCTCAACAACCGCGCCGACGGCGACGCCCTCGCCAACGCTCGCGCCGACGGAGACGCCCACGCCGGAGCCGACGGCCACGCCCCGGCCGACTCGTACGCCGGAGCCGACAGCTACAGCCACCACCCCGCCGACGGCGACGCCCACGGCCGTGCCGCCCACGGCGACACCCATTCCCTTACCCACGGCGACAAATACGCCGTCGGTAGATGTTGCGGCTGTTCTTCGCCAGCAGATTAGCGACACGATCGCCGAACTGGGCAGCTTTCGCTGGATGATGTTCCAGAGTATAAGTTACGAGAACCTATACCGAAATCCGACGGGGATTGCGGATTGCCGAGCTATGGTCGCTTCCTATGACCGCGTCGCCACGCTGGTCCCAGTCGATGCCGTCAGCAGCGACCCGGTTTTACAGGGTGCCCAGGCGACGGCCCGACAGGGTGTCGAACTGTTCAAAACCTCTTTGGCCTCCTGGATCGACACCTGCCGCGCGGAGTTGGCGGCGGGTAACGACACCCAGGGAGTATATGGCCTGCAATACGACGTATGGCTTAAAGAGATGGCCGCCGCGGAAGCGCTATTGAATCAGGCTTATCACATGCTGGATCAGTAGCGCGGATGCCCATCTTGCTGCTCTGGGCTACACTTGCGCCCATATCGCCAGCGCCAGGAGTACTATGACCGCCGGAGTCATCGCCGCCGGAGACAAAGAGACGGCCGCCGCCGGAGCGGAAATGCTGCGGGCGGGCGGCAACGCCATGGACGCCGCCGTGGCCGCGGCGTTCGCGTCGTTCATCGCCGAGGCCGGCGTCGTCCACCTGGGCGGCAGCGGCATCGCCCAACTCTACGACGCGCGTACCGGGTTCTCCCGCGTCTATGACTTCTTCAGCGTCATGCCCGGCCTGGGCGGCGCGCCGGCCCATCTGGATTTTGCCGAAGTGACCATCGACTTCGGCTCGGCCACGCAGCGCTTCCATTTGGGGCGCGGCTCGGTGGCTGTGCCGGGCAACGTCGTCGGGCTGTGCCGGCTGGCCGCCGACTACGGGCGGCTGCCGCTGCCCGTCCTGCTGGAGCCGGCCCTGCGGCTGGCGCGCGATGGCGTGGCGCTGGCCCCGTTTCAGGCCGACACCTGCCAACTGCTGGCCCCGCTCTACACCCACACCGAGGGCATCCGGCGCGTCTTCGCCCCGGCCGGGCACGTCATCCGGCCCGGCGAGCGCCTGTTCATCCCCGATCTGGCCGAGACGCTGGCCGCGCTGGCCCAAGAGGGGGAGGCTTATGCCCGCGCCGGTCGGCTGGCCCGCGCCCTGCTGGATGATCAGGCGGCGCGCGGCGGGTTGCTGACCACGGCCGACCTGGAGGCGTACGAGGTGCTGCGTCCCGCGCCCATCCGGCTGGTCTATCGCGGCTACGAGGTGTTGCTGCCGCCGCTCTGTTCGGCCGGCGGGGTGCTGACGGCGTTCACGCTGCTGCTCCTGTCCGCCTTCGACGTGGCCGCCCGGCCGCACGGCTCGGCGGCCCACCTGCAACTGCTCTATGAGGCGCAGGCGGCCACAACCCGCGCCCGCGAGCATTGGGAAGAGTGGGTCGATACGCTGCCGGGCGACGAAGCGATGGCCCGCTTCCTGGATGAGCGCTTCGTCGCCGGCTACCGGGAGGAGATGCGCGCCGCACTGGCCGACCGCCGCCCCTCGGCCGTCGCCGCCGAGCCGCCCGGCCCCTCGAACACCAGCCACCTGAGCGTCATGGACGGCGACGGGCTGGCCGTGGGGCTGACGACGACGGCCGGTGAGTCGGCCGGCTACGTCGTGCCGGGGACGGGCTATATCCCCAACAACATGCTTGGCGAGGAAGACCTGCACCCGCGCGGCTTCCACACGCGGCCGGCGGGGCAACGCATCCCGACGATGATGACGCCGCTCATCGTCCTCGACCGCGGCCGGCCGTGTCTGGTCGTCGGCAGCGGCGGCAGCGTGCGCATCCGCAGCGCCATCCTCCAGACGCTCTCCAACCTGCTCGACTACCGGCTGCCGCTGGACGAGGCGGTCAACCGCTGCCGCGTCCATCTGGCCGACGGCGTCCTCCACTGCGAGGCCGGCTACGACGCGCGCGCGGTGGATGAGTTGGAGGGGATGGGCTATCGCGTCAACCGCTGGGGCGCGCGCAGCATCTACTTCGGCGGAGCCCATAGCGTGGCCTACAGTGGCGCGCGGGGCGAGGACGGCCGGCTCCACGCCGCGGGCGACAACCGGCGCGGCGGCGCGGTCGCCGAGGTCTCATCATAGCGATGCGTCGCGCCGAAACGCTCTCACTGGCCGCGCTGTTGCTGGCCTATCTGGTGCTGGGCACGCTCTTTGCCGTCCGCACGCCCGCCTGGCAGGCCCCCGACGAGCCGGCCCACTACAACTACGTCCGCCAGCTGGCCGAGGGCGGCCTGCCGGTCATTGAGCCGGGCGACTGGGATCAGAGCTACATCGGCGAGGTGGTCGGTTCGCGCTTCGACCCCGCCTATGCCGTGGACAGCCTGACCTACGAGGATTGGCAGCCGCCGCTCTACTACCTACTGCAACTGCCCATCTACGCGCTCAGCGGCGGCTCGCTGACGGCCATGCGGCTGCTGTCGGTGGCGCTGGGGGCAGGGGTGGTGGCCCTGGCCTACGTCATCGGCCGGACGGTGCTGGGGCGAGGTTGGCCGGCGCTGACCGTGGCCGCGTTCGTCGCTTTCCTGCCGCAACACCTGGCTATCCTGGGTTCGGTCAACAACGACAGCCTGGCCGAACTGCTCATCGCCGCCATTCTGGCGCTGCTCGTCCAGCCCTGGCCGGAGCGGCCGGCGACCGGCCGGCTGCTGGCGCTGGGGCTGTTGCTCGGCGCGGGCTTTTTGACCAAGGGGCAGGTGTACCTCATGGCCCCGGTAGTGGGAGTGTTCTTGCTGGCGCGCTACTGGCCTTTCAGACCTCAGAGGTCTTGGAGACCTCTGAGGTCTGCGGTGCTGTGGGTTTTCGTCCCCGCGCTGCTCCTCGGCGCGCTGTGGTGGGGTCGCAACGTCGTTGTCTATGGCGGGCTGGACGTGCTGGCCCGCGCCGCGCACGACGAGGTCGTCGTCGGCCAGCCGCGCACGGCAGAGTGGGTGGCGCAATACGGCCTGGGCGGCACGCTGGTCCGCTTCGCCCGGACGACGTTCAACAGCTTCTGGGGCCAATTCGGCTGGATGGCCGCGCCGCTGCCGCAGTGGATGTATGGGCCGCTGCTTCTGCTGACCATCGCCGCCGTTGCCGGATTGATACTATTCCTGGCTCGTGGGGGGGGGGGGGGGGGGGGGGGGGGGGGGGGGGGGGGGGGGGGGGGGGGTGG
>NZ_JAYRVJ010000199.1:0-1689 GCF_041918635.1 Promineifilum sp. (SeqCode) | reverse complement strand
TCGATGAGTTCGTCACCCGCTACGCCCTGGCCTACCCGGCCGTCCGCTTCCGGCTGACCCACGACAATCGCATCACCTTCCAGACGGGCGGCAGCGGCGCGACGGCCGATGTGCTGCTGGCTGTCTATGGCCCTGACACCGTGCGCCAACTGATCGCCGTGGGTGAGGCCGAGGGTGAAGGCGAGGGCGAACAGGACGCGGCGCGCGATGGGGCTACAGTGCGCGGCTACGTCAGCGACCCGGCGCTCACCTGGTCGAACCGCAACCAGATTCAACTGTTCGTCAACGGCCGCTACGTGCGCGATAACCGGCTGGCCTTCGCCGTCATCCAGGCGTACCACACCCTGCTGCCCGGCGGGCGCTACCCGCTCGGCTTGCTGTTCCTCTCTCTGCCGCCGGCCGACGTGGACGTGAACGTCCATCCGACGAAGGTCGAGGTGCGCTTCCGCGACGAGGGGGCAATGTTCGGGGCGGTGCAGCGGGCGGTGCGCGCCGCGCTGCTCGGCACAAGCCCGGCCCGCGCCCTGGGCGGCTGGCCGGCGACCGAAACGCGGCCGGCCACCTGGGGCGGCTTTGACCCGGAGACAGAGGCCCGCCGCGACGTGCCCAGCCGCCAGCTGGACATTCCCTGGCAACTGCAAGGGCCGGCCCCGGCCGCGCCGGAGCCGGACGATGGGGCCGCCGCGCTGCCGCTGCCCACGACCGACGAGCCGCGCCTGCCCATCATGCGCGTCGTCGGCCAGGTTGGCGCGTCCTACATCATCACCGAAGGGCCGGACGGACTGTTCCTGATCGACCAGCACGCCGCCCACGAGCGCATCCTCTACGAGCAGCTATTGGTCCAGTGGAAGGAGCGGCACGTCGTCTCGCAAGGGCTGATCGCGCCGGCCACCGTCTACCTCTCGCCGTCGCAGGCCCATCTGGTGGAGGAGCATCTGCCGCTATTAACCGGCCTGGGCTTCGCCATCGAGCCGTTCGGCCCCAGCGCCTATCAGGTACGGGCCGTGCCGGCCTTGCTGGGCCGCGCCGACCCGGCCGAGGCGCTGGCAGCCGTCGTCGCCGACCTGGAGAGTGGCGCGACGCCGCTCCAGGCGCGGACCGAGGCGCTGGTCATCAAGCGGGTGTGCAAGACGGCGGCGGTGAAGGCGGGCCAGATCCTCTCGCGGGAGGAGATGGAGGCGATGATCGCCCAACTGGAGGTCTGTGCCGTCCCCCACACGTGCCCGCACGGGCGGCCGACGCTGATCCATCTGTCGGCGGCGCAGTTGGCGCGGCAGTTTGGTCGGGGCTAGAGAATAGCGCTATTGCCTGGCCCCTAGAACCTAGCCCCTACTTCTGATACAATGACCCTATGTCCGACCAGGTAACGGTAAACATCCCCGAACGGCTCTATCGCCGGGCGCGGGCGCTTGCCCGCGAACGTCGCCGGCCGCTCGACGCGGTAATTGCTGAGGCGTTGGAGCAGGGCATGCCGCCGGAAACGAGCGAAAGCGCGGCGATGCCCGACGACCAGGAGACAGCCGTGCAGCGAGAAATGGCGGCCTATATTGCCCTGCACCCGAGCCTAAAGACGCAATACTACGGCCGGCACGTCGCCATCCTCGACGGCCAACTGATTGACCATGACGGGGACAAGGTCGCCCTCTACCGCCGGATCGCGGCGCGCTACCCCGATCGCTTTGTCTGGCT
>NZ_JAYRVJ010000198.1:0-12349 GCF_041918635.1 Promineifilum sp. (SeqCode) | reverse complement strand
GGGAACCAGCAGTTCGGGCTTCTGGCCGTTCTCGCCGCCGGCCGGCGTGCGCAGGCGGATGATGAGCGCGTCTTCCTCCTGGCCGATGGTCACGTTGCGCCGTTCCGCGTCGGCCGAGATCGAGACGATCCGCGCCGGGCCTCGCTGCGCCGGATCAGCTGAGGCTACCATTGTCTGAATGGCGAACGCATTAAAGGCGCGACCCGCCTCCGAGAAGCCGGCGAAGGCCACCCCGGTCGTCAGCCACTCGCCCGGCCCGACATTCACGCCGCCGCCGTCCTGGAGCGTGGTCGGCCCCTCATCCCAGACGAGGGGCGGGACGGACGAGCCGCCCGCGTCCGCGAAGGGGGCGGCGCCATGGAAATCAAAGCGGGCGACAAAATCGGGACTATCGGCCAGTCCTGCGGCCAACGCCACGCTGTCCACCCGCCCGCTCCACTGCCGTTTACCCACCGCCTCATTGCCGACGACGAGCGGGAATGATGTGTCCCAATTGCTCAGGCGGACGCTGCGATTGAGGTAGCCGGTCAGTAGCGCTGCGCCCAGGGTGTAGAGAGCTAGCCCGGCCAGCAGGCGGAGTGGCGTCACCCGCTTCAGGGCGCGCCGCCAGCCCATCTCCCAGGCGCGGTACAGCCCCAGGCCGAGCGCTGCGCCGGCGGCGTTGGCGGCTACGTCGGCCACGGACGGGACGCGGTCGGGCAGGAAGAGTTGAGTGGCCTCCAGGGCGATGGAGAGGAGAATGCTGATTAGCAGAACGGCAGACCCTCTCCCTAACCCTCTCCCACGGGGAGAGGGGACGCCGATCCCCCGCCCTTCGGGAGGGGTTAGGGGAGGGGCTGCGACGGGCGAGGGGACGGAAGACAAGACGCCGGCCAGGCCAAAGCTGAAGGGCAGCCAGAGCAGAACGTTGAGCGGCACGTCGCGGATGGTGAGCGGCTGCCAGGTGATGCGCTCGAACGGGATGTGACCCGCCCAGGTGAAGTCGAACGGCGTCAGGCGGGTGTAGAGGATGAGCGCCAGCCCGGCCAGGCACAGGACAATAAACCGGCGGCCGGTCTGCTTAGGTACGCACATGGATGGGGGAAGTCAGCGGGCCGCGGCCCAGTCAAGCCCCAACTCGCGGGCGCGCTCGGTGTAGCGGGCGATGTGGCGGCGCGTCACCTCGCCCATGTCGTCGCCGCGCTGGTAGGCTTTGAACCAGTCCGTGATCTCGGTCAGCGCGTCAACCCAGGTGTAGACCGGCCGCCAGTTGAGCCAGTGGGCGGCCTTGTCCCAACTGAGGCGCAATTGGCCCGTCTCCACCTCGGCGTAGCCCGGCCGGGTGTGCACCCACGAGCCGCTGCCCCACAACTCGACCAGTTTCTCGGCCAGGTCGCGCGCCGGCACGCCCTTCTGCTCCAGCGGGCCGAAGTTCCACGGCTCGCCGAAGGTTGGCCCGTCGCGCAGCAGCCGCACGCCCAGCCACAGATAGCCGCTGAGCGGTTCCAGCACGTGCTGCCACGGCCGCACGCTGAGCGGGTTGCGCACGCCGATGGGGCGGCCGTCCATGAGCGCCTTCATGCAGTCGGGCACGAGCCGGTAGTCGGCGAAGTCGCCGCCGCCGATGACGTTGCCCGCCCGCGTCGAGGCGATAGCGACGCCGTGGCGATCGTACTCATCGGGCGGGAAGTAGGTGCTGCGGTAGGCGGCGATAGCCAGTTCGGCCATCGCCTTGCTGGCGCTGTAGGGGTCGTGGCCGCCGAGTTGATCCGTCTCGCGGTAGCCCCACAGCCACTCCTGATTCTCATAGACCTTGTCGGTCGTGATGCTGACCAGGGCGCGGACGTTGTCGTCGCCGCTTTCGCGGTGGGTCGTGCGGATAGCCTCCAGGACGTTGACCGTGCCGCCGGCGTTGGTGTCGATGGTCAGCTTGGGCAGTTCGACGGAGCGCAGGACGATGGGTTGCGCGGCCAGATGGAAGACGAGGCGCGGCCGGTGGGCGGCGATGGTCTCGCGCAGGGCGTCGTAGTCGCGGATGTCGCCGCGCACGTCGGTGGTGCGCTCGGCCAGCCGGGAGACGGCGAAGTTGCTCGGCCGCGTTGGCGCCTCCGGCTGGCTATAGCCGATGACCGTCGCGCCCAGTTCCAGCAGCCACGTGACTAGCCAGGAGCCTTTAAAACCGGTGTGGCCGGTGACGAGGACGGGGAGGCCGGTGTAGGCGCCATCAAATGGCAGGGGGGCGGGGGAGCGGGGGAGCGGGGGGGTAGGCATTAGAGCTCGATTCTCTGTACGCCGACGAATTCAGGGATTGGGCCTACCTCTTCATCCTCCAAGCAGAGTTCAATAGCTTCACGGATGTTATGCATCAACTCATCAAGAGTCCGGGCTTGACTGTAGCAAGCACGCAATTGTGGTACTTCGCCAATGTAGAACCCATCCTCATCCCGCTCGATCACCACGAAGAATTCTTGTCTGTTCATCTCGCGTTCTCCTCCTAGTAGATTATACTGGTTTCGCACAGCCTGTCAGGTCGCGCCAATTGCTCCTGAAGTTAATGCCCGCTCCTCCGCTCCCCCGCTCCCCTGCTCCCCTGCTCTGAGACAACTTGATCGTACACCGCCAACGTCTCCACCGCCGTCCGCTCCCACGTGAACTGCGCCGCCTGAAGCGGCCCCTGCCGGCGCAGGTCGGCGGCCAGGTCTTCCTGCATGACCAGGGCGATGATCGCTCCGGCCATGTGGCGCGGGTCGTCGGGGTCGATGGCGAAGCCGGCCGCGCCGACGATCTCCGGTAGCGAGCCGGCGTCGCTGGTCACTACCGGCGTGCCGCAGGCCATCGCCTCCAGCGGCGGCAGGCCGAAGCCCTCGTGCCGGCTGGGGAAGACGAACACTTCGGCGTTGCGATAGAGGAACGGCTTGTCCTCCTCATCAACGTAGCCGATCCAGCGCACGTAGCGGGCCAGCCCCGACCGCTCGATGACGGCGTCGTAGTCGGGGAAGGTGGGCGATGGGCCGGCCGGTTTGCGCCCGGCCAGCAGCAGTGGATACTCCTCTCCCAGGGCGCGGGCAACGTAGGTGTAGGCGTGGAGCAGAGTGATGACGTTCTTGTGCGCCTCGTAGCCGCCGAGGTAGAGTACGTAGAAGTCGGGCAGATCGTACTTGCGCCGGATCGCCATCTCCAGCAGGTTGGCGTCGCCAGATTGGCCGCGCCGGGGGGTGTATGGCGGGCCGACGCCCAGGTAGATGGCCGTCACATCCATCTCGGCCAGCCCCAGGTGTTCGACGATGTCGCGCTTGCTGGCCAGCGAGTCGGTGATGACGTGGTTCGCGCCGCGCGCGCTGGCGCTGACCAGGGCGTTATAGAGCCGGGCGCGGGGGTCGCGATGGTAGGCCGGCACGAGCAGCGTCGTCAGATCGTGGACGGTGACGACGAGCGGCACGGGCGAGCGCAGCGGCCCGCCCCAGTAGGGCACGTGGGCCAGCGTCGCCCCGACGCGCCGGCAGGCGGCCGGGAAGCCGCGCTGCTCGAACAGTACCTTGCCCACGTGGCCCGGCCCAGCTGGCACGCGTTCCACGCGCACGCTAGGCGGCGCCCCTTCCGGCTCCGGCCCGCCGGGCAGCTGGGGATAGATGAGCGTGATGTCCAGGTCGGATACCAGCCGGTTCAGGTGGTAGACGAGTTGGCGGGTATACTGGCCGCTGCCGGTGTGCGGCTGGTTCCAGAAGTAGGCGTTGAGGGCGAGGTGCATCGGGGTTTGATTATAGCACCATTACCGACCTGACAGGTTTTGGAAAACCTGTCAGGTCTGCCGACGTATGATATAGTTGCGGCGCGTATCGTCGGGAACGACATGGAAAAGCGAGAGAGACAGATCATTCCCGGTCTGAGCTACTTGTTGCTCTTGACCCTCCTGCTCGGCCTGGTCGGCGCGCTTCTGCACGACTTCAAGGGGGTGGGGTTCGCCGAGGTTGGGTCGCTGATCTGGGCCGGGGCCGTGCTGGTGACCTTTGTCCTGGGTACGGCCTACCTCTCGCGCCGGCTGCTGCCTATCCAGGGCAACCTCGGCTGGTCCGAGGGCTTCCGCCTGTTGTGGCGCAACTACATGCTCGGAATGACCAAGCTGGTCGCCGGACAGAAGCGGGACCCGATGGGGTCGAGCGTGCCCAAAAAGAAGAAAACGCCGACGTCCGACCTGCCGCTGAGTTTCGGCATCATCGGCGCGGGCTTCCTGTTCAGCCACCAGGCGGCGGCCATCACCCGCGGCGGCGGCTATTCGCGCGCCGCCGGCCCCGGCTTCGTCTTCCTCAACCCTGGCGAGTCCATCGGTCAGGTCTTCGATCTGCGCCCGCAGTCGCGCAAGCAGTCGGTCAGCGCCACCACGCGCGACGGCATTCCGGTCGAAACCAGTGTGTCCGTCACTTTTCAGGTGCGCCGCCTGTCGCCCCACGAACGGCGCCCCCGCTCGATCGAGACGGACGACATCCCCTACCGTTACGACCCCGACGCCCTCTTTGAGTTGCACTATGCCGGCGCGATGGAGGGCGAAGAGCGCCGGCTCTGGACAGAGCAGGTCATTTCCCAGGCGGCAACGCTGCTGATCGGCGAAATCGGCAAGTACACGCTCGACCAGTTGCTGGCCAGCGGCGGAGCGGAACCGCTCAAGGAGGTCAAGCAGGCCGTTAAACTCGGTCTGGAATCTCAGCAAGGGGACGAAACCCAGCAGACCTTGCCCCGAGGGATCGAGATCGTTGGCGTAGGCGTCGGCGGGCTGGAGTTGCCGGAACACGTCGCGCTGCAACGTCTCGCGACGTGGCAGGTGGAGTGGCAGAACAAGATAACGGAGGAGGAGGTCAGCGGCAATATCGAGGTCAAGCGGCTGGTCGATCAAGCGCGCGCCCGGGCACAGATGGAGAACGTCGAGAACCTGCTGATGAGCATCGAGACCATGCGCCACCAGAGCGAGGCCGAATTGCACGACTTGGTGATGAAGCGCCTGGTCGAGACTCTCGAAGCGATGACCGCCAGCCGTTCGTTGGGGCGGTCAGGCCCGCGCCTGGCCATCCTCGACCGCGCGGCCGAGACCTCCGGCGAAATGCGCCAGATCATGGAGCAGGACGAGGAGTAAGGGTATGACAGTCCCGACCCAGCCCCGCGCCGCCAGACGGCGCGTCCCCCGCCTGAAGTTCCCTGAATCGACGAACTGGCCGCTGCTCGTCCTCATCATCGTGCTCATCGGCTACTGGTTTTTTGCCCGTTCGCTGGAACGCATTGACGGTCGGGTGATCCTGGCGGCCGTCTTCCTGCCCGGCTTGCCGGTCAGCCAGATCGCGGAAACGTCCTTTTCGCCACTGATCACGCTGCTGGTTGAGCTGTTTCATCCTCTCGTCTTGCGTCACCTGATCCCGGTCTTGGTCGGGTGGTGGCTGGCCGTCGAGGCCGCGGTGAGCCTGGTGCAGGTGCTCTACGACTGCCCGGATCGCAAGACGGCGGCTGAGTTTCTGAAGCGCCAACGCCGCAACACAGTCGGCGCGACGGAACTGCCCTATGCCGTTTCGCCCAAGACGCTGGACGAGATGCGGCGAGAGTCGATGGTGGTGCGCGTAGGCGGGCCGATGCTGGTGACGCTGCCCGAAGGCCACGCCGCCGTGACTGAGCGCAACGGGCGCTTCCTGCGCGTGCTGCCGCCCGGTGGCAGCCGGCTGGAACGCTTCGAGTACGTCCAGTCGGTCATCGATCTGCGCACGCAGACGAGCAAGAAGGAGAACGTGGCGCTGCTGACGAAGGAGGGGATCGAGCTCAAGACTGACGTAGCCCTGACCTTTAAGCTCGATCACGGCGAGGAACCGGTCACCAAGTTGCGCCCCTACCCATTTCGCCCGGAGCTGGTAAAACGCGTCGCCTATGCGGGCACGGTAGGCCCCAACGGCAAGGCTTCCTCCTGGGAGGGTGGGCCGATCGGCAAGGTGGTGGGCACGCTGTCCGGGCTGGTGAGCGGCTATCCCCTGGACGAACTCATTTCGCCCGACTCCCCGGTCGAGGCGCATCGTCTGCTGGTGCAGAAGGTGACTGATGGGGTCTGGAGCGGGCTGGAGAAGGATGGTGTCAAGCCGCTGCGCATGCACATTGGCCGGCTGACACCGCCCAAGGCGGTCAGCCAGCAGCACTCGGCATACTGGACGGCCAAGCAGTTGCGGGCCGAGCAACTGACCCGCGTCAATGGAACCGTTCAACTGCTGCAAGAAGCCGAGACCGCCCGCGCCGACGCCGAATTGCTGATGATTCAGGCCATGGTGGAGGGCGTGCGGCGGGCGCAGCAGGAGGTGGGTGAAGACCTGTCCGGCTACTTGCTGGCCGTGCGCCTGCTGGAAGCGCTGCGCCAGATGTTCCAGTCGGCGACGGCGGGCCTGAAGAGCGCCGGGGGTGATGAGACCGTCCGCTTGGCGCTGGAAATGGAGGCGTTCTCCGAAAGACTCTCGGGGCTGGAAGATGATCTCAAGCGCCCCACCGTGCAGTTCAGACCGTCGCGGCCCGATTAGCGAGCGCTGCCCGAGCACAGGCGACTGATGGCTCCCCCTTCCTCTTCACCGCCCGTTGAGCCGCCGGCCATGCCAGCCTCGTCGCTGGCGGCCGCGCCCAAGCAGTTTCCGTCCCGCTTCGAGGCGCTCAACAGCCTGCACCACCTGCTACTGCTTCTCTACCCTGAACCGTGGTCGCTGGACATTATCACCTTCATGGATGTGCGCCGGCTCTACCGGCTGACCAAGCTGGGCGGCCCGGCGCTGACGGCTATCGAGCAGTCGCGCCGCATCCTGCGCGATCGCGCCGTGCACGATCAGATGGGCCTGGGCGAGTTCCACGTCGGTCTCATCTACATGGACTGGGATGGTTATCGGGCCGCGGCCGCGCCGTTCGCCGAGGCGCGCGCGCAGTGGTCGCTGGCCTCTGACACGGCCGCCGTCTGCCTGGCCCGCTTCGCCCAGGGCGTGGCGCTGTGCTATGCCGCGCAGTGGGAAGCGGCTATGCTGCATTTCGGTCACGTCGAGCATATTCTTGACCGGACGCCACGCGGATTGCGAACCGGGCGTTTCGTCAAGCTGTCGGATGTCCTACGCCCCCAACTCAAGCTCTTCCAGGAAGTGCTGCGCGACTATCTCTGGCCGCCGGACTCGATCGCCGATCAACCCGGTCGCTCGCCAGGCGATCAATCCGGTGCTCAGCCCGCGGAGCCACCCCCCAGCGAGCCTTCCCAGCCACAACTGGTTCCGCCACCCTTGGTAGCCAGACCCGAGGTGGCGCCGCCCGTGGTTGGTCCGGCGCGCGAAGCGGGGAACGGCGCGCCGACATCGCGCCCCGCCCAGCCCGCGCCCCCTCCCGACGACAGGAGCCACCCTTTTGTCCCCCCTCCACAGCCAGGCGAGCATTCGGGTCTAGACTTCCGGCCGCTCTCTAATCTGGCCAACGCCACCATCGAGCCGTCTCGCGCCCCCATACCCGGCCACGTGCCCGACGATCCGCGCTTTACCTGGTACGTCATCGTCGCCAGGTATGGCGATTTCCTGCGGAATCTGCCCACCGGCGCGTTCGTGCTGGCCGACGCCGTCATGGAGAAGCGCCAGGCAGCCCGGCGCGACTACGTCATCGTCAGCAGTGAGCAGCGCGGCTTGGGCAGCATCCTGGTGCAACCTTCCTCTTCGGCCAGCGCGCTGGGCCATTACTATCTGGGCTACCGTATCACCAACGCCGGCGACCTGATGGCGGCCAGGCTCTTTCTGAACGAATCCGGTCGGGCTGTGACCGCCGCCGACGTGCGCGTACTGGCGGTGGTGGAAGGCTTCTGGTATGGTCTGGAAGCGCTGTTCGCGGTTGACTGACGGAGGAGAGGCGACGCATGGCAAAATACGTGTTGGTGATTGGCGCGACGCTGCTGGACACCAAGGGCAAGCCCGTGGCCGGTCTCGCGCCGGGCATGTCGAACCCGGCCGAGATTCGCTCGACGCGCGGCGGCACGGCCCGCAACGTGGCCGAGAACCTGGCCCGGCTGGGCGCGGACGTGGTGCTCATCTCGGCCGTCGGCGACGACACGACCGGCCGCCAACTGATGATCCAGACGGCCGAGGCCGGCGTCAACCTCGACTACGTGGAGATCGTCCCCGGCTACAACACCGGCTCCTACATCGCCCTGCTCGAAACGGACGGGTTGCTGTCGGTGGCGCTCGACGACGTGCAGGTGATGCAAGCCATCGACGCTGCCTACCTGGGCCGCCGCCGCGCGCTCTTCCGCGACGCGGCGATGATCATGTTCGACGGTAGCCTGAGTGAGCCGGCCATGCAGATCGTCGTGCAACAGGCCAAGGAGTACGGCGTGCCACTGTGCGCCGATCCGTCGTCGGCCCGGTTGGCCTACAAGTTGCGTCCCTACCTGCCCGATCTGCACCTGCTGGTCCCCAATGAAGTCGAGGAGGCGGAACTGTGCGAGGTCGACTTCCAGGGACACGACCCGACCGCCAGCCTGGCGCTGGCCCGCCGCCTGGTGGACGCCGGGGTGACCAACGTCGTCGTCACCCTGTCCGACTATGGGTTGGACTACGCCACGACCGACGAGATGGGCTACATCCCGCCGACGCACACGCGCATGGTCGATAGCACCGGCACGGGCGACGCGGTGACCGCCGCCATCCTGTTCGGCATGCTCAACGACCTGCCGACCATTGAGGCCATCCGCCTGGGCGCCGCCGCCGCCGCCCTGACACTCCAATCTCCCGAGACCGTCGTGCCCGACCTGAGCCTGGATATGCTCTACGACCACCTGATCGTGTAGAGACGACCGCCGACCACGGACGACGGACGACAGACCACACCCAACGCCCCCTGACCCACTGACTACTGCTTACTGTTCACTGACCACCGACCACTGATTCACCATGAGCAACACCCTCGGCATCGTCCTCTGTTTCGCCTACATTTTCGCCATCATCGGCCTGGCCGAACTGCTGCGCCGCCGGCGCGGCTACGGCTCTGGCTTCACCCGCAAGGTCATCCACATCGGCGTGGGCATGATGAGCTGGTTCCTATCCTTTCTGTTCACGTCCCCCTGGCCGTTCGTCTTTGCCTGCGCCACGTTCATGGTCATTAACCTGATCGACTGGCGCTATGGCTTCCTGAGCGCCATGCAGAGCAGCAACCGCAGCAACCTGGGCACGGTCTACTTCCCGCTGGCGGCGGCCGTCGTCGCCCTCATCTTCTGGGATCGGCCGCCGCTGCTGGTGGCCGCGCTGATGCCGCTGACGTGGGGCGACGGCCTGGCCCCAGTCGTGGGGGCCGCCTATGGCCGCCGCGTCTACCACATCCACACCAGCATCCGCACGCTGGAAGGCTCGGCCGGCTTCTTTGTGGCCGGTTTCATCTTTACCTGGCTGGCGCTGTGGGTCATGCCCGGCCCGCCGGACATTACGCCGCTGGGGGCGCTGCTGCCGGCGCTGGCCATCATGCTCGTGACGACGCTCATCGAGGCTGTGTCCATCTGGGGGCTGGACAACCTGACGGTGACGGCGGCGGCGATCCTGATCCTTCAATTGTGGCCGTTCTGAGGTGGGCCTGGTAGGGGTAGACCGACGTGTCTGCCCGAGCATCAGGGCAGACACGCCGGTCTGCCCCTACCACCCTTCATCGCCAATAAGCGGCACAAAGGCGACCGGGGCCAGGCGTTCTTCGGTGTAATCATCTTCGGAAATGCGGGTCAGGAGGATGAGGTGCTGCTGGTGGCGGCTGCGGCCGACGGGCATGACCAGCCGGCCACCAGCGGCCAGCTGCGCCCGCAGCGACTCTGGCACCGACGGGCCGCCGGCGGCGACGATGATGCCGTCATAGGGAGCGTGCTCCGCCCAGCCCAGGGTGCCGTCGCCATGTTTCACCCACACGTTGTCGTAGCCCGCCTCGGCCAGCCGCTCGCGCGCGTAGCGGGCCAGCTCGCCGTGGCGCTCGACGGTGTAGACCTCGCGGACGATGCGGCTGAGGAGCGCCGCGGCGTAGCCGGAGCCTGCGCCGATCTCCAGCACGTGGTCGTCTGGGCCTAACGACAGGACAGCGATCATGTAGGCGACGACGAAAGGTTGGGAAATGGTCTGCCCGGCGGGGATGGGCAAGGGGGAGTCGTCGTAGGCGAACGGCCGGTAAGACTCCGGCACAAACAGTTCGCGGGGGACGGCGCGCATGGCGGCCAGGACGGCCTCGTTGCGGATGCCGCGCTCTTCGATTTGTTGCCTCACCATGCGCTCGCGCGCCTCAGTGTAGCGCTCGTCTGGGCCGACGTGCTCTGCGTCCATTCCTCAGTAATACCACACCGTTTGTCGTCAGGCGATTCATCGCCGTTCCTTTCAGGCAAGAGGAACACAGAGAGACACTGAGGGCGGACACAGAGTTTCACAGAGGAAGAACTGTCCTTTCTCTGTGGAACTCTGTGCGATCTCAGTGTCTCTCGGTGTTTCTCTTATCCGTTTTCTCTATCAGCGGAAAGAGCGGCGATGAATCGCCTGACTACGAACAAATTCGGTCTATAATCGCAGCATATACGAGTACGGGAAGGTCTTCATGGCTGGCCTGTTGTGGGAAGCCTTCAATATTCTGAAGGAAGTATTGAACCGGCTGATCAAACTGCCGGAGTTGTTACTGACGCTGATCGGCTTCCGGCCGACAAAGCGGCTGCGGCTGCGCGTCGTCGTCCTGCGCGACGAAAAGGGGCTGCCGTTGGCCCGCAACGAGGACGTGCTGCCCGCCTATGAGGAAGCGCGGCGCATCCTGAGCCGCATGGCCGGCGTGGCCGTAGAGCCGGCCGGCTGGCAGGTAGTCACCGCCCCCCACGGCGCGCCAAAAGCGGCGCTCGATGTACGCTGCACCGACGGCGCCTGGCGCGACGACCTGGGCGAGTGCGGCGCGTTCTTCCGCGACCTGATGGCCAAGACAACGGCCGGAACCCTGATCGGCTACGGCGCGCCCATCACCGTTTTCATCGTGCGCAGCATGTCTACCCACAACGGCTGTTCGCTCGGCGTGGCGACCGACTACGTGACCGTCGAGGCCAAGACGCTGAAGAGCACGCGCCGCCTGCTGGCCCACGAGGTGGGCCACGCCTGCGGCCTGTGGCACTCCAAGAACCCCGCCAACCTCATGACCCCCAAAGGGCCGGGCGAGGAGCTGGCCGGTTGGCAGGCGGCCATTCTGCGCACGTCGCGTCACGTGACGTTCTTTTAAGAGGAGCGGTCAGTATCCAGTGGACAGTTCGCAGACTGACCACCGGACACTGACCACTATCGAGGAACCCATGACCAACCACCACGGCGGTCAAAGCATGGTCGCGCCATTGCAAACGGTGCTGGTGCGGCGGCCGGATGAGGCATTTGGCGCGGCCGATCCCGCCCGCTGGCACTACACCGAACAGCCCTACCTGCCGTTGGCGCAGGAGGAGCACGACGCCTTCGTCAACACGCTACTCGGCCACGGCGTCGAGGTCATTTACCACGACGCGCCGTTGGCCGACCACGCCGACGCCATCTTCGTCCACGACCCGGCGCTGATCACCGACCGCGGCGCGGTCATCTTGCGGATGGGCAAGCCACTGCGCGAGGGCGAGGAGGAGGCGCTGGCCCTGTCGCTGCAACGGCTGGGCGTGCCCATCCATTACCGGCTGCGTGGCCCGGCCACGGCCGAAGGGGGCGACCTGCTCTGGCTGGACGAGCGGACGCTGTGCGTCGGCCTCGGCTTTCGCACCAACGCCGCCGGCTATGCCCAGTTGGATGAGGCGCTGGCGGGGTCGGGCGTCGAACTGGTTCCAGTGCAACTGCCCTACTTCGAGGGGCCGGAAGCGTGCCTGCACCTGATGTCGCTCATCAGCCTGGTCGACGTCGATCTGGCGGTGGTTTACCGGCCGCTGCTGCCCGTGCCCTTCTTCCAGTTGTTAGAGGCCCGCGGCGTCCGGCTCATTGACGTGCCGGATGAGGAGTTCGCCACGATGGGTACGAACGTGCTGGCCCTCGGCCCGCGCCGCTGCCTCATCCTCGATCATAACTTGCAGACTGCCCGGCAGCTAGAGGAAGCCGGTTGCACCGTATTGCGCTACCGGGGCGACGAGATGTCGTTGAAGGCCGAGGGCGGGCCAACCTGTCTGACGCGGCCGATTCTAAGAGGGTAATCCGCAGATTAGGCAGATTGGGCAGATTTGAAGAAAAGAGGCTCACGCAAAGCACGCTAAGCTCGCCAAGAACGCCAAGAAGAAAGAGGGATTTCTTGGCGTTCTTGACGTTCTTTGCGAACTTTGCATGAGCCTCTTTTTGGATACTGGAGATCATCATGCCAAGAATCAGAGAGCTTGGAATCT
>NZ_JAYRVJ010000197.1:0-5055 GCF_041918635.1 Promineifilum sp. (SeqCode) | reverse complement strand
GGCGACGACAAGGGCAGTCTGGCGGCCCAGGTGATGGCGCTGGTGTGCCTGGCGCGCGCCGGCGTCGAACTGCGTGGGCGGCTCCAACTGGCGGCGGTGGCCGACGAGGAGTCGGGCGGCCTGGTGGGCACGAAGTGGCTGCGCGACAGCGGCCACCTGCGGCCCGACGCCCTGGTCGTCGGCGAACAGACCAACAACCGGATCGCCATCGCCGAGCGTGTGGCCTGTGGCATCGACCTGACCGTCTACGGCGTCAGCGCCCACGGGGCCACGCCCTGGGAGGGGGAGAACGCCATCCTGAACGCGGCTCAAGCGCTCAGCTGGCTCCAGGCGCGCCTGTTGCCGCGCCTGGGGGCGCGCAAGCACCCCTTCCTGCCGCCACCCACCCTGAACGTAGGCCGGATTGCCGGCGGGACGCAGTGGAACATTGTGCCCGACCGCTGCACCGTCGCCATGGATCGCCGGCTGCTGCCCGGCGAAAGCCGCGAGAGCGCCATGGCCGAGATTCGCGCCGCGCTCGACGAGTACAGCGCGCAGGTAGCCCCGCTGCGCTACGACCTGACCTCCGAAGGCGAGGTCGCGGCCAACATCAACACGTCGCCGGCCCACCCCTTCGCGCGGGCGGCGGCGGCGGCGCTGCAAGCGGTTGTTCGCCTTCCCCTCCCTGTGGGAGGGGTCAGGGGAGGGCGCTCCATTTCCCTCCCTCTGGAAGGGGCGCAGAACGGCGATGAATCGCCTGATTACGAGCGGCGCGACCTGACCGGCTACGTGCAGACGAGCGACGGCCGCTGGTTCGCCGGCGGCGCGCTGCCCATCATCATTTTCGGCCCTGGCGACCCCGCGCTCGCCCATGCCGCCAATGAACATATTGCCATCGACCAACTCATCGAAGCCATTCGCTTTCTGACGCTGTTCAGTTGGCGGTGGCTCAGCAAGGAGAATTGAGAATGACCGTTAAAACCGGCCCTGTTGACGCCGACGTTACCACGCGCAACCGCTCCATCACCAAGCCCGGCCTGTACAGCATCCTGCCGCGCGGGGCGCGCGTGCTCAGCACCATCCCGACCTTCGTCAAGACCAGCGCCCAGGTGATGACCACCCCGGCTCTCGGCGCGCGCTTCACCGAGTACGAACTGCTCATTCACCCCGGCGGCGGCACGCGCGCGCCCATCCAGGACGAGTTCGAGCACTTCCTGTTCGTCATCGAGGGCGAGGTCACGTTCACCCTGGGCGAGACGGAGCACGCCTTCACGCAGGGCGGCTTCGCCTGGCTGCCGCCGAACTCCCGCTTCGCCCTGCATAACGGCAGCGACGCCCTGACGCGCATGCTCTGGCTGCGCCGGCGTTATGAGCCGGTGGAGGGTGTGCCCGTCCCCGCGCCCATCGTCTCCAACGAGAAGGACGTGCAGGCGGAGCCGGAGGATACCTACGTCGAGAAGCACCTGATCCCGTACGACGAGGAGCTGGGGTTCGACATGGCCTTTAATCTGCTCATATTCGAGCCGGGCATCTACTTCAGCTACGTCGAGTCCCACATCATGGAGCACGGCCTGTACATGCTCGACGGCCGGGGAGTCTACTACCTCAACAACGACTACATCGAGGTACAGAAGGACGACTACATCTACATGGCCCCCTACTGCCCGCAATTCTTCTACGCCACCGGCTGGGAGACGGGCCGCTACATTCTCTACAAGGACATCAACCGCGACTATATCGCCGGGCTGTAATAAGGAAGAAGGGATATAGGCACTAGAGACCAGGGCAGATCGACTTCCCTATCCTCTAGCCCCTAGAACCTAGCCCCTAAGGACGGAAAGTATGGAGAAATTCAACGTCATCGTCGTCGGCGCCGGCCCGGCCGGAGCCACGGCCGCTTATCTGCTGGCTCAGGCCGGCATGGAAGTGGTCATGATCGAACGCGGCGCAACCCCGGGCAGTAAGAATGTATCCGGCGCGCTGGCCTTCAGCCACGTCTACGACGAGATCTACCCCCGCTTCTGGGAGAGCGCGCCGGTGGAGCGGGGCATCGTCGGCCATAGCATCGTCTTCCTGGGCAAGGAGGCGTCGGTTACGCTGGATTATCGCGATTTGGCCGAGGCGACCTCGCCCTCCCCTAACCCCTCCCAGGGGGCGGGGAACGGAGCGCCCTCCCCTAACCCCTCCCAGAGGGAGGGGGACAGGAGCAAGGGGGCCAATGCTTACAGCGTGCTGCGGGCGCGGTTCGACCCGTGGATGGCCCAACAGGCGGAAGAGGCCGGGGCCATGCTGC
The DNA here is from genome assembly GCF_041918635.1 of Promineifilum sp. (SeqCode). NCBI lineage: Bacteria > Bacillati > Chloroflexota > Ardenticatenia > Promineifilales (SeqCode) > Promineifilaceae (SeqCode) > Promineifilum (SeqCode) > Promineifilum sp. (SeqCode). Next base: position 2,783 of record NZ_JAYRVJ010000197.1, on the reverse strand, counting down.
TGCCCGGCTACACCGTCGAGCGGCTGCTGATGGAAGAAGGGCGGGTCGTCGGTATCCACGCCGGCGGGGACGATCTGATGGCCGACGTGGTGGTCATCGCCGAAGGGACGCGCTCCCAACTGCTGCGGCAGGCGGGGCTGCGCGACGATTTCAATGCCCACGACGTGTCCATCGGCGTCAAGGAAGTGATCGCCCTGCCGGAAGACGTGATCACCAACCGCTTCCAGTGTATGAGCGCCGACGAGGGCGTGGCCTACACCTGCGTCGGCCACACCGGCGGCGTGGACGGCGGCGGCTTCCTCTACACCAACCGTGACACCATCTCCCTGGGCGTGGTGGTCAAGATCGATTCGCTCTACCGGAGCAAGCGCCAGCCGCACAACATCCTGGACGAGTTCAAGGCCCATCCCTTTGTCCAGCGGCTCATCCGCGGCGGCGAGGTGGTGGAGTACTCGGCCCAGGCCATCCACCGCGGCGGCGTGCATCTGATGCCACAACTCTACGGCGACGGCTACGTTGTCGCCGGCAGCGCGGCGCGGCTACTGCTCAACAACGTGATGACCCTGCGCGGCATGGACGTGGCCGTGGCTTCGGCGGCGTCGGCCGCTCGCGCCATTCTGGCTGCGCGCGAGGGGGGCGACTACTCCAAAGAGGCGCTCTCCGCCTACGAGACGCACTTCAAACAGACCGACGTGTACAAAGACATGGTGACGTTCAAGGACACCTACGCCCTGATGGACAACCAGCGGCTGTTCAACGTCTACCCCGATCTGGCCTGCAACGTCATGGGCGACATGTTCTCGGTGCGCGAACGGCCGGGCCGTAAGGTCTACGGCGCGTTGCGCGACAACATGAAGGAGGAGCTATCGCTCTGGCAAATGATGAAAGACATGGCGCAGATCGGCAGGGGGTTGGTGCGATGATCCACGAATTGAGCCTTGATGCCCGTCTGGGACTAGACAAGTACGAGATCGATGAGGAGCAGAGCCACATCCACATCGAGCACGCGCTGTGCCCGGCGTGCGAGTTGAAGCCCTGCCTGACCGTCTGCCCGGCGGCCGTCTACGTGATGGCCGACGGCGTGGTCGTGGCCCGCTATGAGAACTGCGTGGAGTGCGGCACGTGCCAGATCGCCTGCGACACCGGCGGCAACGGGGCCATCACCTGGAACCCGCCGCGTGGGGGGTTTGGGATTGTCTATCGGTATGGCTAGTAGGGGCAGACCTGCGTCTCTGCCCGTGCGGGCAGAGACGCAGGTCTGCCCCTACAGAACGAAAGAGGAATCATGAAGATCGTAGCCTGCATTAAATACTCCCTCGACGTTTCCGAGGTGAAGGTCGATCCGGCCACCAGCGAACTGCGGCTGGCCGGCGTGCCGCTGCGCGTGGGGGCCATCGACCGCCACGTGCTGGAGGCCGCCGTCGTCCTGGCCCAGAAGCATGGCGGGACGGTTCACGGCCTGACCGTGGCCCCGGCCTCCGCCCGCGAGAGCTTCCGCGAATCGGTCGCCATGGGGCTGGAAGACATGACGATTGTGGAAAACACCGGCCTGCCCGCCGATCCCGCGGTCACGGCCGCCGTGCTCTCCGCCGCCATCCAGAAGATGGGCGACGTGACGCTGGTCGTCTGCGGCGAGACGAGTGACGACGGCGTCAGCTACCAGGTTCCGCCCCGGTTGGCGGAGCGGTTGGGCTGGCCGCTGCTGAACTACGCCCGCAATATCGAGTACGCCGACGGCTGGCTGACGGCCGACCGCGACCTCGACAGCGGCATGCAGAAGGCGCGGACGCCGCTGCCAGCCGTGCTGACCGTGACGCAAGAGACGAACACGCCCCGCCGCCCCACCCTGATGGACGCGGTGAAGGCCAAGAAGAAGCCACTCAACGTTTGGCAGCCGGCCGGGGATCTTGGTCTGTCGGTGGAGGCGCTCGAGGCGCGCGCGCTGGTGCAGCGGGTCGCGCAATCGGGCGTGGTCGTACGGCGCAAGCAGGTCATGCTGAGCAATGGCGACGTGACGGCGATGGCGAACCAACTCATTGACGCCCTCGTGGCCGAACAGGTGATCAAGGAGGGGTAAAGACGATGTCGAAGATACTGGTTTATTCCGAAGAAGCCGCCGTCCTGCAAGAGTTGTTGGGCAAGGCCCGCCAGGCCGTCGAGGCCGGCGCGTTCGATCAGGTTGAGACGGCCGTGTTCGGCGCGGCGGTCGCGGCCCAATATGGCGCGTGGGGCGCGGATGTGGTCTATACCGTCCAGGCCCCCGAACTCCAGAGCTACCATCCGGAGACGTATACCGACGCGCTGGCCGGCCTCATCCGCGAGGCGCAACCCGACCTGGTGCTCGTTGGCGCGACCAAGCGCGGCCTGGAGGTCAGCGGCCGGGTGGCCGAGCGACTCAACCTGGGCGCGGCCTCCTGGTGCACCGACTTCAGCCGCGACCCGCAGACAGGCGCAATTACCGTCGAGTGCATGATCTATACCGGCGTGGGCAAGAACACGTACCGCATCAACTCCCGCCCCGCGCTGGCGACCGTGGCCCCCGGCACGTTCCGCGCCAGACCTGACAACTATTCTGAAACCTGTCAGGTCGTCAACCTGACCGTGCCTATCAACGCGCCGGTGCTGCAAGTGCTGGAGAATAACGAGAAGACCGCCGAGGCCGGCCGCCGGCTGCAAGACGCGCCGGTCATCGTCGACGTGGGTCAGGGCGTCCGCCAGCGCGGCGACCTGGGGCTGGCGCAGGAATTGGCCGACTTGTTGAACGGTCAGGTCAGCTGCTCGCG
>NZ_JAYRVJ010000196.1:0-21555 GCF_041918635.1 Promineifilum sp. (SeqCode) | reverse complement strand
GGCATCGCTGCCAGCGCGGAGCGCGGGTCACCAGTTTCGCGATTACGCCCTGCCTTCCGGGGCTGGGGCGACCTGAGACGGGTTTGCCTATTCAGTTGTGGGGGGCAGTCTAGCAGAAGGAAGGCGATTTGCCAAATCGCCCTACATTCTAACCCCCACAAACAGCAGATGGTCAGCCGCGCCAAAGAGCGATGGCTCGCGGCTGAGGCGGTAGTTGAGCGCCACCCAGGCGTCCCACAACTCCCCTTCCAGCGCGTTGACCGTCTCCTCGTGCCCGGCCACAATCCCCTCGACCGCGTGAATCGCCAGCGGCGTAAAGCCGCCCTCGGCCAGCAGCGGCGCGACGTCGTCGGGGTGAACGAAGTAGGAGTCGGGGAACGCGCTGGACTCATAGGCCGGGTTAACGCCCTCGTCCAGCAGTTGCCGGTAACGCTCCGGGTGCTGCAGAATCCAGGCGGGCGAATGGGCGGCCAGGTCGCGCAAGGGGGCAAAGCGGGTGATGAAGCTGGCGAAGAGGTAGCCGCCCGGCCGCAACACGCGGTGCGCCTCGCGCACCGCCGCCAGCCGCGCCTCGGCCGTCAGCAGGTGGTAGAGTGGCCCCATCAGCAGCACGGCGTCGAACTGTTCGCTGTACTCGGCGGGCAGCGCCGTGGCGTCCCCCTGCACCGGCGGCGGCAGGTAGATGCCCCGCGCCGTGGCTTTCTCCAGCGCCAGATCGAGACTGGCCCGCGACAGGTCGAGCAGGACAACGCGGTAGCCCCGCTCCGTCAAGTGGATGGCGTAGCGGCCCGGCCCGCCGCCCACGTCGAGGATGCGGCCCGGCGGGTCAGGCAGATGCTCCCGCAGGATGCGACACGTGACCGCGTACTCCGTCCGATGGCGCTCCAGGCGCTCCCATTCCCGCTCGGCGTTGCGGTCGTAGTGATCCTCAACCGGGTTCATCGCCACTCGAACGTGTAGCGGACGCCCTCCGGCGTGCGCAGCTCGCGCCAGCCGAACGCCTTCAAGCTGAACTGCTCGCGCCGGGCAAAGGCCCGCAGGCGCGCGGCCATCTCCTCCGTGGCCAACTCGGCCGCCTCATCGAAGACGCGCGCCGGCTCCAACTCCAGCGTGCGGGCGCAGTGGTAGAACACGGCCAATGACACGTCCACGTCCCGCCTGGGGGGGATGTCGTAGTTGGCGATGGCGCTGCCGGCCAGACCGAGCCGCAGCCATTCGGGGTCGGTGCGGCGCACGCTCAGCGTGGCCGCGCGGTGGCCGAAAATGCCGAAGAGGGCGCGCTGCTCCGGCGACAGGGCGGCGGCGAACCGCCCGCGCTGGCTAGGCGGCAGCGCCGTGAAGGCGCCGACGACGCGGGCCAACTGCTCGTCGATGGGCGCGGGCAGCGGCTCCTGATAATAGTCAATGGCGCGCCGGTCGCCCAGCGCTGCCAGCGCGCCTTCCAGATAGGCCTGGAAGGCGCGCCCGTTGGCCGAGGGAACGGTCGCCATTATTGGCTGATGAGGCTGCGCCCCGTCATCTCCGGCGGCGGCGCGATGCCCATGAGGCGCAGGATGGTCGGCGAGACGTCGGCCAGGATGCCGCGCGGCTTCATGTCGTAGTACTGGTCGCCAATGACGATCAGCGACACGGGCTGGGTGGTGTGATAGGTGTGCGGCTCGCCGGTGACCAGGTCGACCATACGCTCGCAGTTGCCGTGGTCGGCGGTGACAATCGCCACGCCGCCCTTGGCCGTGATCGCCTCGACCAGCCGGCCGGCGCACTCGTCCACGGCTTCGACGGCGCAGATGGCCGCCTCCAGCACGCCGGTGTGGCCGACCATGTCGGGATTGGCGAAGTTGACGAGGATAAAGTCGTCGTCGTGGTCGCGGAGGCGCGCCAGAATCTTTTCCGTCAGCGGGCGGGCGCTCATCTCCGGTTGGAGGTCATAGGTCGGAACCTTGGGCGACGGCTCCAGGTGGCGCTCCTCGCCGGGGAAGACCGTCTCGCGGCCGCCGTTGAAGAAGTAGGTGACGTGGGCGTACTTCTCCGTCTCGGCGGCGTGGAACTGCTTCAGACCCGCCTTGCTGATGACTTCGGCCAGCGGGTTGGTGATCTCGACCTCGGGGAAGACGACCTTGACCGGAAAGGTGGCGTCATAGTTGGTCATCGTCACGATGTCGAGGTCGGGGATGTAGTCGTGGGGGAAGCCGTGATCCTTGAAGGCGAAGGCGGCGACGATCTGGCGCATGCGGTCGGCGCGGAAGTTGAAGAAGATGAGCGCGTCGCCTGGCTCGATGAGCACGTTGCGCTCGCCCACGTCGAGGGCCACAGGCAGCACGAACTCGTCGGTCACACCGTCGGCGTAGGAAGCGCGCAACGCCTCGGACAGCGACCGCGCGGTGCGCCCCGGCGCGTCCTCCTTCTCGTGGTATCCTTCGTGCAGCGCCATGTCGCGGTAGCCCAGTTCGACGCGCTGCCAGCGCTTGTCGCGATCCATCGTGTAGTAGCGCCCCGTCACGTCGGCGACGATGCCGGGGTGCTGGGAAAGATATTCCTCCAGTTGCCGGGCGAATTCCAGCGCGCTTTCGGGCGGGGTGTCGCGGCCGTCGGTGATGACGTGCAGAATCGGCTCGATGCCGTGCCGCTCGGCCAGCGTCAGCAGGGCGTACATGTGTTTGCTATGGCTGTGGACGCCGCCCTCGCCGAACAGACCGATGAGGTGGAGCTTGCCGCCGCGCGTCTTCACGCCCTGGATGGTTTGCAGCAGCGTCTCATTCTCGAAGAACGCGCCGCGGTCGATGGCCAGGTTGATGCGCGTCAAGTCCTGGTAGATGATGCGGCCGGCGCCCAGATTGAGGTGTCCGACCTCGGAGTTGCCCATCTGCCCATCCGGCAGGCCGACGGCCTCGCCGGAGGCGTCGACAATGGAGCGCTCCAGCGTGCTCAACCAGCGGTCATAGTTCGGCGTCTTTCCCAGTGCGACGGCGTTGCCCTCTTCCATCTCTCGAATGCCCCAGCCATCGAGAATGATCAGCGCAACCGGTCTGTAGGCTTTCATGATTGTCGATACTCCTTGGTTAGCCGACCCGGCGGCTAAACAAAAAGCGGCAGACGTGTCGCCTGCCGCTTTTTTCAACTGGCTCCTCAGGTTGGACTCGAACCAACAACCTTGCGGTTAACAGCCGCGCGCTCTGCCATTGAGCTACTGAGGAACACAACCGGGGATTATACTCCGGCGGCGGTGAGTGTCAAGTCATAAACGCCCAGACCTGACAGGTGGGCGGCCAATAGGACTCTGACCAAAGCGAGCCTTGTGGCCGCGCACTTGTCAGATCTTTCAGTCGCACAACACGAACGCGCCGCTGTCGCTCAGCCGGTAGTCGTACGTCTGGCCGGCCACGTCCAGGATGACCTGGTAGCCGTTGATGATCGCCATCGTATACATGGTATCCGGCTGCGGGCAGCCCAACGAGCCGTCGCTCCACTCCACCTGCTCGCTCTTCACCACCTGCACAGCCGAACGTTCCGCCCCGCTGCGCGCCAGCGCATCTTCCAGCACGGCGGTGAACATCTCTTCCGGCGTCTCGCCCATCGGCAGGTCGGCCGGCGCGGCGTCGGTTGGGGCGGCGTCTGTCGGGGCCGGGATGGGCGTGCCGGGGCCTTCTACTTCGGTCCCGGTCGTGGGCGTGGCCGCCGGCTCCGTCGCCGGTTCAGTGGCCGGCGTATCGGCCTGAGGCGCGCAGCCGGCAGCCAAAAAGAGCACGGCCAACAAGCAGAGTCCGGTCAATCGAATAAACATCGCATCTCTCCTGGTAGGGTTCTGTTTCTACTAGACGCCCCGTCCTTACCGAAAGTTCCTGGAACAAGGAATTGCATACACTGTAACACAACTTGTGCTGGTTCGTAGTCAGGCAATTCATTGCCGTTCTCTCTCCACGCGCGAAGAACGGCAATGAATTGCCTGACTACGAACCATAGACAAAACGCTTAAACAGTGCTAATAATGGGTCTGGAGCATCGTCTACTATGATCGGAATCATTGTACATGCGGGGGCGGGCAACTGGAATGTGGAAAACGGCCACCTGGAAGAGGCGGTCAGGGCTTGCGAGGCGGCGGTCGCCGCCGGCCAGGCCATCCTGCTGAACGGCGGCTCGGCGCTCGACGCGGTAGAGGCGGCCGTCCACGTGCTGGAGGATTGCCCCGTCCTGGACGCGGGGCGCGGCAGCTATCCCAACACCGACGGCGCGGTGGAGATGGACGCGCTCATCATGGATGGGCGCTCGCTGAAGCTGGGGGCTATCGCCGCCATCCAGCGCGTCCGCCACCCTATCAGCCTGGCCCGCCGCGTCATGACTGACAGCGGCCACCACTTCCTGGTCGGCGCGGGGGCCGACGCCTTCGCCGACAGCATCGGCTTCCCTCGCTGCGACGTGAGCGAGTTGCTGGTCGGCGAAGACCTGGTCAAATACCGGCAGAAAGAAGCCCAGGCAGCGCTGGGCGACACCGTGGGGGCGGTGGCCCTCGACGCGGCCGGCGATCTGGCCGCGGCGACGTCGACCGGCGGCACGGCCAACAAACGGCCGGGGCGGGTGGGGGATAGCCCGCTCGTCGGCTGTGGGGCCTATGCCGACAATTGGACGGCAGCCGTCAGCGCCACCGGCTACGGCGAGGCGCTGATGCGGGTCGTCATCAGCAAACGGGTGTGCGACTTCGTCGGCACCGGCCTCTCGGCCGGCAGCGCCTGCGAAGCGGCCATCCGCGTCCTGGAAGAGCGGACGGAGGGGGATGGGGGGCTGATCGCCATCGACGCGCGCGGCCAGATCGGCTTTGCCTTCAACACGCAGGCCATGCCCCACGCCTACGCGGTGGGCGACGGCCCTATCGTCAGCGGTCGCTGAGAGGGCGCATCGCTCACTCCGTATCGTTCGTCTACATCCGTAGTCATTTATGAAGCCTCAAACAAGGCAGCGAGTCGGAGGAAACCATGGCTGAAAACACCAAACTGGAAAGTCCATTCGTGGGGATTCTGCGGGGCGAGGAGCCGGGCACAGTCATCGCGCGGGATGACGAGAAGCGGTTCGCCATCATCGCCAGCCTGGAGCCGGAAGCGGCCATCCACTGGATCGCTGTGCCCTTTGAGTCGGGCCAGAGCACCGAGGCGATGGAGCACAATGACGGCGAGCGTTTCGTGCAGCTGCTCAACTACGCCATCGACGAGACCAAGATGCGCATCCCCGAGCATCCGGAGTTGACCGCGGGGTTCACGATCAAGTTTCACATCGGCGGTTACGAGACGATCCCGCACGCCAAGCTACACATCCTGTCGGTCGAGTAGGCGGCGTGGGCCGACCCACATAGGGGTCATCCCATGAAGATTAAGGCCGCCGTATTCCGGGAGCCGGGCGTCCCCTTCTCGGTCGAGACGCTCGACCTGGCCGAGCCGCGGGCGGGCGAGGTGCTGGTGCGCGTGGCCGCGGCCGGCGTCTGCCATAGTGACTGGCACCTGATGACCGGCGCGACCCGGCACGCCACGCCGGTCGTGCCCGGCCATGAAGGGGCGGGCGTCGTGGCTGCCGTGGGGCCGGGGGTCACTCGCGTCCAGGCGGGCGACCACGTCGCGCTGAACTGGGCCCCCAGTTGTGGGGCGTGCTTCTACTGCCTCCATGACCGGCCCAGCCTGTGCGATACCTACGTCGGCCCTATCTGGGCCGGCGCGATGATGGACGGCACGACCCGCCTGTCGCAGGACGGCCGGCCCGTCTACCACTTCAGCGCCCTGGCCTGCTTCGCCGATCACGCCGTCGTGCCCGAAAGCTGCTGCGTCCCGCTGCCCCGCGACGTGCCCCTGACGGTGGCGGCGCTCATCGGCTGCGCGGTCACGACGGGCGTCGGCGCGGTGCTGAACACGGCCCAGGTGCGGCCGGGCAGCCGCGTGGCCGTCTATGGCGCGGGCGGCGTGGGGCTGAGCATCATCATGGGCGCGAAGTTGGCCGGGGCCGGTCGCATCATTGCCATCGACGCGCACGAGGCCAAGGGGGACATGGCGCTATCCTTTGGCGCGAGCGACTTCCTAATGGCCGGGCCTGATACCGTCGGGCGGATACAGGGCATGACCGAAGGACGCGGCGCGGATTACGTATTCGAGGCCATCGGCCTGCCCCAGGTGCAGGAAGAGTGCCTGATGGCGGCGCGGCCGGGCGGCGTGATCGTACTGGCCGGCGTCGCGCCGATGGGCAGCGCCACCAACCTGCCCGGCGCGATCATCACCCGCCAGGAGAAGACCGTCACCGGAACCTATTACGGCAGCGCCAACCCGGCGCGGGACTTTCCCCTCTACGCTGGCCTCTACCGGCGCGGCCTGCTCGACCTGGATCGGCTCATCTCGCGCACCTACCCGCTGGAGCGGATCAACGAGGCTTACGCCGACATGCTGAGTGGCGAGATCGCCCGCGGCCTCATCGTGTTTGAGGGCGCGTGACAGAACGGGAAGCCAACCATGTACAGCCTGCGGCCGGCCACGCCGGAAGATCATGATTTTCTCTACGCTCTGAACCGCGCGACCATCCGCGAGTACGTGGAGCCGATCTGGGGCTGGCACGAAGAGTGGCAGGAGGAGTACTTTCGCAAGAAGTTCGATCCTCAGAAGTGGCAGGTAATCCAGGTGGATGGGCGCGACGCGGGCGTGCTGGTGGTCGAACAACGCCCTGATGAAGTCTACTTGGGCTTAATCGAGTTGTGGCCGGAATTTCAGGGGCGCGGCGTGGGGAGCGCTGTCGTCAACCGGCTAAAGGCCGAGGCCCACGGCCGGGGCCAGCCGTTGACCCTGCACGTCCTGAAGACCAACGTTCCGGCCAGACGACTCTATGAGCGGCTGGGCTTTCAGGTTGTGGCTGAGGAGGAGTACCGCTACCGGATGAGTTGTCCTTAAAGACCTGACAGGTGGGCGGCCAACGAGCGTCGTTCTTGTCAGAGTGCCGTTGGCCGCCCACCTGTCAGGTCTTGGAAGGAATTATTTATGTCAAATCGTCTGCGCACGCAGCTGGTCTATAGCGCGCTGGCCGGCGTGCTGGCCATCGTTTTGTTCGTGCTCTTACAGAATACAACTAACTGGCCATGGTACTTCACCTGGCCCATCGCCGCGGGCGTGGCCTTTGTGTTCTATGGGGTTGACAAAGGCTTGTCGAAGGCCAACGCGGCCCGCGTGCCGGAAGCCACGCTGCACGTGCTGGCCCTGGCCGGCGGTTTCGCCGGCGCGCTGTTGGGGATGCTCGCCTTCCACCACAAGAGTAACTTCCGCGCCCATCCCCTGTTCTTGCCGGTTATCATCCTGGGCGCGGCGCTATGGGGCGCGCTGCTCTACACCCTCTTACGCTAGGCGCTGGAATGCAAAAGCCGCGCCAAGGGAACCCCAACCTGTTCGGCTGGCTTCCTCGCGCGGCCCTGAATCGAAAGAATGACGATCGCTAGTGGCGGGCCGGCAGTGTGCTGATGTGGTGCCAGCGCTCCATCGCCCCGGTGCGGAAGAGCGCCGGGTCGAAGTTCGCCAGGGCTTCCCACCCCTCGACGCTGGCCAACTCGCGCTCGTCCTCGGTCAGCTCAATCACAAACTCGCGGTTATCCGTCCTCATCTGAATGGTGAGGAGGTCGCTGCCATCGTCCACAATATCCATAATACACTGCCGGTCTTCGCCCTCCGGATTGCGGATGAAGGCGGCCGAACAGCGCTGGCAGAACGGCAGACTCGCGTCGCACAGATCTCGATCGATTACAACTCGCATGACAGGACTCCTTTCCCAAGGGTCATCTCGTAACTACGCACGGCCGCGCCTTGCTCGCGCAGCCGAAGTCTCACCCAGACTTACTGTAGCACACTATGGCCGCCGCCATAGTGACAAATGTCAGGTTTTGGCATACGATTTGTCACAATCCTCAGGAGGGTTACGCCCCTCCCCTTTTCAAGGTTCACCATGCCTACCTACTTCGTAACCATCGCGGGCAACATTGGCGTTGGCAAATCGACGCTGGTCACCTTACTGTCGCGCAAGCTGGGCTGGGAGCCGGTGCTCGAAGCCGTCACCGAGAACCCCTATCTGGCCGATTTCTACGACGACATGGATCGCTGGGGGTTCCATTCGCAGGTGTTCTTCCTGGTGCGCCGCCTGCAACAGCACCACGGTCTGCTGCAACAGCCCAACCCCGTCCTGCAAGACCGCAGCGTCTATGAGGACGCCGAGATCTTCGCCCGCAACCTGTATCATCAGGGCCATCTGAGCGACCGCGACTGGTACGCCTACTTCGAGTTGTACCAGACGCTCACCCGCTTGCTCGACCCGCCCGATCTGGTCATCTACCTGCGCGCCTCCGTGCCCACGCTGCGCCGGCGCATCGCCGGCCGCGGGCGGGAATACGAGCGCCAGATCGCCGACAGCTACCTTCAGGAATTGAATCGCCTTTACGACGAGTGGGCGGCCAGCTTCACCCTCAGCCCGGTGCTGACCGTCGATACGGACAACCTCGACTACGTCCAGTACGATGAGCACCTGGAGCAGATCTGGACGCGCATTTCCGACCGGCTGCACGGCCGCGATTATCTCAAGCTGCGCTAAGTTGTCCGGTTCGTAGTCAGACCATTCATGGCCGTTCTTCGCGCGAGTACAGGAAGAACGGCCATGAATGGCCTGACTACGAACAAGCGGTGACGTTCGGCAGGTAATCGGGTGACATTCGGCACGATTCAACTGGGCGCGCCCGATTCATAATAGAAGCGACGAGGACGGCGCGGGCCGTTTGGCCCCCGTTACCTCGCCCGATAGCCCCGGGGTAGCCTCGTCCCGGGAAGAGGAGCAATACCATGAGTGTCTACAAGGTTATTGAACTGGTGGGAACGAGCAAGGAGTCGTGGGAGGACGCCGCGCGGGTGGCGATTGAGACGGCCGGCGAGTCGTTGCGCGATCTGCGCGTGGCGGAGATCACCAAGCTGGACATCCGCCTGGATGACGGCGAGATAGTCGAGTATCGCGCCCGCGTGTTGATCTCCTTCAAGTTCGAGGGGATAGCCGAGTAATCCAGCGACGAAAGACCTAACAGGTGGGCGGCCACAAGCCTCGTTCTTATCGGAGTACGAGTGGCCGCCCACCTGTCAGGTCTATCTGGCTAGTTCAGCCGCTCAAAAATGCCGGCCGCGCCCATGCCGCCGCCGATGCACATCGTCACCATGCCGAACCGGGCGTCGCGCCGCTGCATCTCGTGCATGATCTGCACCGTCAGCTTGGCCCCGGTGCAGCCCAGCGGGTGACCGAGGGCGATAGCGCCGCCGTTGACGTTGACCCGCGCCTCGTCGAAGCCCAACTCGCGGATGACGGCCACGGCCTGCGAGGCGAACGCCTCGTTCAGCTCGATCAGATCGATGTCGCTCAGGTTCACGCCCGTCCGCTTCAACAGCTTGGGCACGGCGGCGATGGGGCCGACGCCCATGATCTCCGGGCGCACTCCGCCGACGTTGAAGCCGACGAAGCGCAGGATGGGCGTCAGGCCCAGCGCCTCGGCCTTGCTGCGCTCCATGACGATGACCGCCGCCGCGCCGTCGCTCAGGGGCGAGGAGTTGCCGGCCGTCACCGAGCCGCCCTGCTTGAAGACCGGCTTCAGCTTGGCTAGCCCCTCCAGAGAGGTATCGGGGCGCAAATGCTCGTCGCGGTCGAAACGGAGGGTCGTGCGCTGCAGCCCGTTTGGCCCGGCGACCACTTCCTCGATCTCCAGGGGCACGATTTCGTCCTTGAACGCCTCACGCTCGTAGGCCGCGGCCGCCTTCTGGTGGCTGCGCACGGCAAACTCGTCCTGCGCCTGGCGCGTCACTTCGAACTCGTCGGCCACGCGCTCGGCCGTCAGCCCCATGCCCATGTAGACCTCGGGCATGTTCTCGACCATGTACGGGTTGGGGTTCACCCGGTAGCCGGTCATGGGAACCATACTCATGGTCTCCGCGCCGCCGGCGATAATCACGTCTGCGCCGTTGGCGATGATGCGCTCAGCGGCCATGGCGATGGTCTGCAGGCCGCTGGAGCAAAACCGGTTGACCGTCTGGCCGGGAATGTCCACCGGCAGGCCGGCGCGCAGGGCAATGGTGCGGGCGAAGTTGAGGCCCTGCGCCCCTTCGGGCATGGCGCAGCCGATGATGACGTCGTCAATCTCGGCCGGATCCAAGGCCGGGGCCTTCCGCAGCAAGTCCATGATGACCGCCGCGGCCATCTCATCGGAGCGCCAGTTGCGCGTCGCGCCGCGCTTGGATTTGCCCACCGCCGTGCGCGAACCGGCAACGATTACAGCTTCTCGTGTCATACTCGTTGAACTCCTTCAGATAGATCCGCAGATTTGGCAGATTAGGCAGATTCTCAGAAGGAAAAGGCTCTTTAATCTGCCCAATCTGCCGAATTTGCGGATAAACCCTTCTTAGTTGCGCAGCGGCTTGCCCGTCTGCAACATATGCATCATCCGTTCGCGCGTCTTTTCCTCGCCCAGCAGCGACAGGAAAGCCTCCCGCTCCAGATCGAGGATGTACCACGGATCGACCCAGGCCGGAGCGCTGATGTCGCCGCCGGTCAGGACGTGGGCGATCTTGCCGGCGATCTTGGCATCGTGCTCCGAGGCGAAGTTGCCCCACAACAGCGACTTCACGCCCAGCTTCAGGGCGTAGAGCGCGTCGCGGCCGGCGGCGTAGATCTTCTCTACCTCCGGCGGCCGCGCCCCGGCCGCCACGAGCTGCAGCGCCCGCTGCTTGGCCCGCGCCAGGCGATGGTCGCTGTTCATGACGATGGTGTCCTGCGGCGACAGGTAGCCCAAGGCCCTGGCCTCCCAGGCGCTCGCGCCGACTTTGGCCATGGCAATCTGCTCGAACGCCTCTTGCAGCGGCGGCAGCACGTCGGCGTTGGCGGCGCGCATGACCGGGTTGACCTTGCGGCGCAACGTCTCCTTGCAGCCCCCGCCGGCCGGCAGCAGGCCGACGCCGAACTCGACCAGGCCCATGTAACTCTCGTGGTCGGCCACGGCTTCCCAGCCGGCCATGGCCATCTCCACGCCGCCGCCCAGCGCCATGCCGTGCGGCGCGGTGACGACCGGCTTGGGCGCGTGGCGCAGGTTGAAGGTGGCCGTCTGGAGCATCTTGATCATCTTGTCCAGCGCGTCGAACTGGCCCTGGGCCGCGGCCACGCCGACGGCGAACAGGTTGGCCCCGGCGCAGAAGTGCTCGCCGTTGTTGCCGATGACCAGCGCATCGAAGTCGCTATCGAGCCGCTCCAGCGCCTTAAAGGCCATGTCGATGATGTCCTGGTCAATGGCGTTCATCTTGGCGTGGAACTCGAACAGGGCCACGCCGTCGCCCATGTCGTGCAGGCTGGCGCTGCTGTTGCGCTCTACCGTCTTGCCCGCCGCGCGCAGGTCGCTGACCAGGATGACGTTCTGGTCGCGCTCCAGCGGCCGGTAGCGCTTCGTCTCGAAGTCGTAGTCGCTGCGCCCGCCGTTGGACTTGTAGAAGCAGTCGTGGCCGCCGGCCAGCATCTCCTTGACCCAGGGCGCGACCTCGAAGCCGGCCGCTTCCATCTTCTCGGCCGTCTCGCGCACGCCCAGCATGTCCCACATCTCGAACGGCCCGGCCTCGTGGCCGAAGCCCCAGCGCATGGCGTTGTCCACGTCGGACAGGCGATAGGCGATCTCCGGCGTGACGTAGGCGGCGTAGGCGAAGCCGTAGTAGAGCAGATCGCGGGCATAATTAGCGGCCCGGTCGTCGAACTGGAGCAGCTTGCGCAGGCGTTCGCCCAGGTTCTCGACGTTGCGCACCGCGCCAACCGACTCGAAGCGGATCTTCGGCGCCGGTTCGTACGCCATCGAGCCGGGGTTGAGGGCCCAGAACTCCTTGCCGCCGTTCACGCGCTCCTGTTTGTAGAAGCCCTGGCCGCTCTTGTTGCCCAGCCACTTGTTGCCGATCATCGTCTCCATCAGCGCCCCCGTCCGTTCCGGGCGCAGCACCTCGCGGTAGGCATCCTGGGGCACGGCGGCGTAGAGGTTCTTATTGACGTGGGCCATCACGTCCAGCCCGACCAGGTCGAGCAGGCGGAAGGTGGCCGTCTTGGGCCGGCCGATGACCGGGCCAGTGATGGCGTCCACCTCGGCGATGGAGTAGCCTTGCTCCAGGGCGTGTTCCAGACCATAGGACGAGGCCACGGCGAAGAAGCGGTTGCCGATGAAGTTGGGCGTGTCCTTACAGACGACGACACCCTTGCCCAGCACTTCCGAGCCGAAGCGCTTCATGAACTCCGTCACCTCGGGCGCGGTGTCGTCGGTGGGGATGATCTCCAGCAGCTTCAGGTAGCGGGGCGGGTTGAAGAAGTGCGTGCCCAGGAAGTGGGCGCGGAACTCGGCCGAGCGGCCGGCGGCGATCTGGCCGATGGGGATGCCGGACGTATTGCTGCTGACGATGGCGTTGGGCTTGCGGATCGCCTCCAGCCGGGCCATCAGCGCCTGCTTCGGCTCCAGCTGCTCGACGATCACCTCAACGATCCAGTCGCAGTCGGCCAGCTTGTCGAAGTCGTCCTCCAGGTTGCCCAGCGTGATCAGGTCGCCCCGGTCGGCGCGGGCCAGGTTGGCCGGCCGCGCCTTGACCATGCGGTCGTAGAGGGTGTTGACGATCCGGTTGCGAGCGGCCGGCTTCTGCCGGTCGGCCTCGCTCAGATCGGGCGGGACGATGTCGAGCAAGACCACCGGGATGCCGATGTTCGCCAGATGGGCTGCAATGCCGCCGCCCATCGTCCCCGCCCCGACAATACCTACCTTGTCAATTCGATAGTTCATGTGCGCTCCTCGATTGGGAAACCGCGGATTTCACCGATCCCTCGCACACCGTTCCTTCTCCAATCGGCGTGATCGGCGAAATCCGCGGCGTACGTCAGTGGCCTACTTCAACTCGCGGCGAGAATAGCCGAGAATGCTGCGGGCGACGATCAGCTGATTGATCTGCTTGGTGCCCTCGTAGATGTCGTTGATCTTGGCGTCGCGCATCCACTTCTCGGCCAGCCACTCGCGGGAGTAGCCCTTGGGGCCTAGCAGTTCGACGGCCTTCTGCGTGATCCACGTCACCGCGTCGCCGGCGCGATACTTGCACATGCTCGACTCGAGCCGGTTGCTCTCGCCGTGGGCCATCAGGGCCACGGCGCGCAGCGTCAGGAGCCAGGCCCCCTTGTAGCGCGCCTCCATCTCGATGATGTCGCGCTCGACGGCGGTCATCTCGTGCAGCGGCTTGGTGTAATCGGGGACAATCCCCTCTTCGGCCAGCTTCTCCTTGGCGAACTCCAGCGCGGCGCGGGCGATACCGATGGCGCTGGCGGCCACCGCCGGGCGCGAGGCGTCGAACGTCTTCATGGCCCCGACGAAACCCTGACGGTTTTCCGGCTGCTGCACCTCCGGGTTGCCCAACACGTTGTCGAACGGGATGCGCACGTTGTCGAAGTGCAGGGCCACCGTGTCGCTGGCGCGAATGCCCAGCTTATGCTCCTGCTTGGCGATGGTCACGCCAGGCGTGTTGGCCTCCACGACGAAGGACTTGATGGCCCCGCGGCCGGCCTTGGGATCCACCGTGGCCCAAACCACGCACAGGCCGTCCGACTCCTTCAGCGCCAGCGCGCCGTTGGTGATGAAGATCTTCTCGCCGTTGATGATCCACTCGCGGGTGTCGGGGTCGAGGACGGCCGTGGTGCGCATGGCGCTGTTGTCGGAGCCGGCGCCAGGCTCGGTGATGGCCATCGCGCCCCATTTCGGCGCGCCCTCGGTGAACTTCTTGAGGAAGCGCACGCGCTGCTCCGGCGTGCCGGCCGAGTCGACGGCCGCGCCGCCCAGCATGGGATGAGGCAGGCACAGGTATTGCCCGGCGTCGCCCCAGCTCATCTGCTCGATCATCATGATGAAACCCAGCAAGCTATAGTCCGGCCCTTCGCGCTTGGGCTTGGCGCTGCCGTTCGTCCCGTTGCCGTTCTCCATCAGCGGCTTTAGCGTGCGCTTGACCATCTCCTGCGTAAAAGGCCAGGTCATCTGCACGAACGCCTGCGGCCGGGCATGCTCGTTCTCATCCAGTTCGCGCGAGTACGGCCGCATCGCCTGCTCGGCAACCATACGAATCAGTTGCGACTGATTCTGTACGAAAGGTGGTATCTCAAAACTGATCATGGAAATCCACTCCTATTTGGCGGTGTCTTCGCGCTTCGTTAAATGATCGCCAGCCCGTCGAAGCTGACGAACCCGCGGGCGTTGCGCAGCCACAGTTCAACCGGGTACTCCCGGATGTAGCCGTAGCCGCCTAGAACCTGAACGGCCCGGTCGGCCACCTGCATCACCACGCGGTCGACCTGCTGCTTCATGATGGTCGCCTCGCGGGTGACGTTCTGGCCCTGATCCAGCAGCCAGGCCGCCTCCCACACCAGCAACCGGGCCTCATCGATCTCGGTCGCCATGTCGGCCAGCATGAAGGCGATGGACTGGCGGTGGGCGATAGGCTCGCCGAACTGGACGCGCTGCTTGGCGTAGTCGCGGGCGTATTCCAGGCCGGCGCGGGCCACGCCGACGGCCATTGCCCCCAGCGCCACGCGGCTGTGGTTCAGCAGCAGCGGGAAGTCGATGCCCGCCTCGCCGCCCAGCTTGTTCTCGGCCGGCACGCGGCAATCGGCCAGCGTCACCAGGTTGGTCGAGAGGGCCTTGACGCCCATCAGTTTGTCCCGCTTGTCGACGGTCAGCCCCGGCGTGCCGGCCGGGACGAGAAAGGCCTGCGTCTGACCCTCCTCGCTGGCGTAGACGAGAATGACCTCGGCCACGTCGGCCAGCGGCACGAAGGTCTTGGCGCCGTTGAGCACGTAGCTGTCGCCGTCGCGCACGGCCGTCGTCTTGAGCTTATAGGGGTTGAACTGAATGACCGGCTCGATGAGCGCGGCTGTGACCGGGGGGGCAGCCTCGTCGCAGAACGGCGGCAGGTATTGCGCTTTCTGGGCGTCCGTGCCGCACAGCATGACGGGGACGGCCACGAGGTTAGGCGTCATGACGTTGAGGGTGACCGCCAGATCGCCCCAGGCCAGTTCCTCAAGCGCCAGCACGCCGGTTACGACGGAATATTCGCCCAGCCCGCCGTACGCTTCGGGAATGGCGGTGGGCAGCAGGCCGATCTCCCACCCGGCGCGGAGGATCCCTTCCGGAATCTCCCCCTCCTCTTCGGCGTCGCGATACACCTGGCGCACGCGCTCGCGGGCGAATCTGGCAATGGTGTCTGTGAGCATCTTCTGCTCTTCATCCGGACGGAAATCTAACATGGTAAACTCCTCCACGAAACAATTACGAATTAGGAATTGCCGGTTCTTCCGCCGTTGACTCCTAATTCCTAATTCTTCAGTCGCGTCGTACGATACGGTCGGTCATGCGGGCCACACGAACCATGGCGCGCACGTCATGGACGCGGATAATGTCCGCGCCGCGATCGATGCCGATGGCTACGGCCGCCGCCGTCCCTTCCACCCGCTGGTCGGGCGGCAGGTCCAGCGTGTAGCCGATAAATGACTTGCGTGACGGGCCGATCAGGATCGGCCGTCCGAGCGCTTTCAACTCGTCGAGACGGTCGAGCAATTCAACGTTCTGCTCCACCGTCTTGCCGAAGCCCACGCCCGGATCAAGAATAATCTGTTCCGCGCGGACGCCGGCCGCCAGCGCGCTCTCCATTTGCGCCGACAGCTCCCGCCGGATGTCGACCATCAACTCGTCGTAGTGGATGCCGACAAAGCGACCACCCAGGCGCTGCTCCTGGGCCACATCCTTGGGCTTGCTGCGGTTATGCATGATGACCACCGGGCAGCCGCGCTCGGCCACCAGACGGGCCATGTCCGCGTCCATGCGCAACCCCCAGACATCGTTTACCCAATTCGCGCCGGCATCCAGGGCCGCGGCGGCCACGTCGGCGCGATAGGTATCGACGGAGATGGTCGCGTCGCCCACCGCCGCGCGCACCGCGCGAATGAGGGGCACGACGCGCGCCCTCTCCTCGCCGGCCGTCACCGGCTGGCTGCCCGGCCGGGTGCTTTCGCCGCCCAGGTCGAGAATGTCCGCGCCGTCGGCGATGAACTGGCGCGCCTGTTCGACCGCGCGCTGCTGCGCGTTCTCGTCGAGCACGCCGTCGCCGGAGAAGCTATCCGGCGTGGCGTTGATAATGCCCATCACGTAGGTGCGGCGACCCCATTCAAACGTCATGCGATCTCACACCTGCCGGATAGGTGGTCTCACCCGGCCATTTCGGTCGACTTCGCCTTCTGGCTGCCAACCGGATATTCCATCTCAAACAGTCGTTCGACGCCATCCGCGCCGACGCGGTCAAGCAACTCCTGCACCGTTTCGCCCGTCTGGGGATGGCGGAAGTCGGGGATAAGGTCGGCCAGGGGCGCGAGAACGAAAGCCCGTTCCGCCAGGCGAGGGTGGGGAACCATCAATTCCTCGTCGTGCAGGACGAGGTTATCATAGAAAACAATGTCGATGTCGATCAGACGCGGCCCCCAGCGGTGGGATGGCTGACGGCCCATCTCTGTCTCGATGGATTTAATCAGGTGTAGTACGTCGTGGGGGGCTAGCGTCGTGGAGGCGGCGACGCAGATGTTCAGGAAGGGGGGCTGGTTCTTGTCGCCCCACGGTTCGGTGGCATAGACCGGCGAGATAGCCGTCACCGACATATGCTCGCGCAGCAGCGCGATAGCCCGCCGCAGATTGGCGTAGCGCTCATTGAGGTTCGATCCGAGACTCAAATACAGCCGACTCATACTGCTCACGGTTTCCTTGGCTTCGATGTTGTCACCGATGGGGGCTTCGCTAAGCCCTGCAATCTGTTAACGATAACCGATATGACGCACTGCATTATTGTGCATATTTATAACACGGTGCGTCATGAGTGTCAACGCCTATTCCAAAGGATACCTGACAACGCTAAGGAGCGGGTTCGTAGTCAGGCAATTCATTGCCGTTCTTCGCGCCAGGAAGATAAGAACGGCAATGAATTGCCTGACTACGAACCAGGACGTGGCTAGAATTGCCAGCGTGAAGACAGCCCTGACGCTCCTACTGGCCCTGGCCGCCATTCTGGCCTATGCCTCCCCCTCCTCAGCACGACAGGCCGAACCTCCGGCGTCCCTGGCCGTCCAGCCGGGCGACACGTGGGCGGCGCTGGCGTTACGCTTCGGCGTCGCGGCCGAGGCGCTGCGCGCCCTCAACCCGCACATGAACACCCAACGCCAGCCGGCCATCGGCGCGACGCTAACCCTACCGGCCGGCGCGGTGGAGCGGCCCGGCGGCCTGGTGCGCCCCAACGAGGGCGGGCTGCTGCACACCGCGGCGCGCGCCGGCCTCTCGCCGTGGGCGCTGGCCCGGCTCAACGGTCTGTCATCCCCCTACCGGCCCACTTTCTACCGGCCGCTGTACCGGCCAGGCGAAGGCGTCATCCGCGACCTACCGGCCGGTTTCGCCTCGCTGGAGGTGTCGCACGCGCCGGCCGCGCCGGGCCGGGCGCTCGGCCTGCGCGGCGTGTGGGCCCGGCAGCCGGGGGCGGGGCAGTCCGCGACCGTTTCGGCCCGGCTAGGCACGCTGCCGGTGGTCACCGCCTCGGCCGGGGAACGCTTCGTGGGCGTGGTCGGCACGGGCGCGTTCTTCGGCGGCGGGGAGCCAGAGTTGCTGCTGCGCGTGGGGGACGGGCCGGTCTGGGCGCAGCCGTGGCTGTTCGTCGACCGGGAGTGGGAGTATCAGGAGTTGACGCTGACCGGCGAGGCGGCCGAGATCGATCAGGCCGCCCGTGACGAGGAGCGCGCCCGCCTGCGCGAGCTATGGACGACCGTGACGCCCGAGCCGCGGTGGACAGCGGCCTTCCAGACGCCCATCACCGACGTGATCCAGGTCTCGGCCAACTACGGCGCGCGGCGCTCCTACAACGGCGGGCCGTACCTGACCTATCACGAGGGCGTGGACTTCAGCGCCTACGGCGGCACGCCCGTGCTGGCCCCGGCGGCGGGCACGGTGGCGCTGGCCGAGCAACTCTACGTGCGCGGCGGCGCGGTGATCATCGATCACGGCCTGGGTATCTACACCGGCTACTATCATCTGTCCGCCGTTCACGCCACACCCGGCCAGGCGGTTGAGCCTGGCGACCTGCTAGGCGAGGTGGGCACGACCGGCCTGTCAACCGGCAACCACTTGCACTGGGACTTGCTCATTAACGGCGTCTGGGTAGACGCGGCGGCGTGGCAAGCGGAGGGAATGGCGTGTTGGCTGCTGGAGGGAATGGGTAGGAGGTGTGGAGAGAGTGAGCCATAAGGTTCGTAGTCGGGCAATTCATTGCCGTTCTTTACTTCCTCGTGCGAAGAACGGCAATGAATTGCCTGACTACGAACAAGCACAAGCTATCTTACAGCTATTCGTCGTCGCCAAAGTCGAACAGTTCGCCAATGGATTGGCGATAGTAGTTCTGGCGAATGGCCCCAGCGAACACGGGGCCGGTGGAAAGGGTGACGAACTTGGGGTGAGCCCGGTCGGGCGGCTGGGGGACGGTGTCGGTGGTGATGATCTCTTTGATCTGGGGTGTCGCTACCAGTCGATCCAGCGCGCCGCGCAGGAACAAGCCGTGGGTGCAGACGACGTAAATCTCCTCCAGGCCATAGTCCAATAAGAGTCGAGTTAGCTCCTCAATCGTGCCGCCGGTGGCGATCTCGTCGTCGTGGATGATGGCGCGGCGGAAGCCGGTGACCTGCCGGCCGATCAGCCCGCCGATCTGCACGCGGGCGTCACTGATGCGTGTCTTGTTGGCCGTGGCCGCGCCCAGGCCGAGCATATCCGCGAACCGGGCGGCTGACTTGGCGCTGCCCACGTCGGGCGCGACGACAACGGTATCCTCCGGGCTATACTGGCGCGACCGGAAGTACTCGGCGAAGAGGCCGCGCGCCGTGAGCGGGTCGGCCGGCACGGGGAAGAAGCCGTGCACCTGGGGTGAGTGAAGTTGCATGGTCATGACGTGCGTGGCCCCCGCCATGCCCAGGAGATCCGCCACCAGCCGCGCCGTGATCGAGATGCGCGGCGCGTCCTTCTTGTCCGAGCGGGCGTAGGAGAAGTAGGGGATGACAGCGTGAATCTCCCGGGCCGCCGCGCCTTTGGCGATGTCCAGCATCATCAGCAGTTCCATCAGGTGGTCACTGACCGGCGGCACGAGCGATTGCACGATGAACACGGCCCGCCCGCGCACACTGGCCCCCAGTTGGACGTAGAGGTTGTCGTTGCTGAAGCGTGAGAAGTGCGTCTCCTCCAGCCGGATGCCCAGGCAGGCGGCGATGGAGGCGGCCAGGGCGGGGTTCGATCGACCGCTAAACAGTCGAACGTCGCTTTGGGTCAGGGGAAGGGCTTTCAGGCTCATCTGCTCCCTCTCGGCCGCCGGGCGCGGATTCTTTTCAGCCCGTTCGGATTGCCCCCATTATCCACAAATGTAGGGCGATTTGGCAAATCGCCTCAAAGAATGGGACGCTGATGACGCTGATATGGCGCTGATTAGCGCTGATAAGAAACAACGTTCTTATCAACGCCAATCAGCGTCCTCAATCAGCGTCATCTGCGTGCTATTCGCGTTCGCCAAACTGCGCCTCCACCGCCAGCGCCTCGCGCAGCAACTCGCGGTACTGCCAGCGCGGTATCTCCATTGCGCCCAGCCGCGCCAGGTGGTCGGTCAGGAATTGCACGTCCAGCAGCCGGAACCCCCGTTCCCGCAGCCGGCGCACCAGATGATACAGGGCCACCTTGCTGGCGTCGCGCCGCCGGCTGAACATGCTTTCGCCGGCGAAGAGGCCGCGCAAGCTGACGCCGTAGAGCCCGCCCGCCAACTCATCCCCCAGCCACGCCTCGACCGAGTGGGCGAACCCCAACCGGTGTAGCTCGATATACGCCGCGACGATCTCCTTGCTAATCCACGTCTCCTCGCGGCCCGCCGCCGGCGCGGCGCACGCCCGAATAACCGCCGGGAAATCGCTGTCTATACGAATGGTAAACGGGCCGTGGTGGATGACCCGCCGCAAGGAGCGCGAGACGTGCAGCCGATCGAGCGGCAGAATGGCCCGGGGGTCGGGCGAGTACCAATGGATGCGGCCGTCCTCGTGCGCCATGGGGAAGACCCCTTGCGCGTAAGCCGACAGTAGCACCTCTGGGGACAGATTCATCCTTTCACTCCCGCGCCAACCGCCCTATAATCGCCGTCCAGACCGAATTGTAGCAGGAGCCACGCCCATGTATGACATCGAACAATTGCGCCGCGAAGAGTTTCCCCACGCGGCTGAGGTCGTCTATCTGAACCATGCCGGCATTTCGCCGCTGCCGCAGCGCACGGCGCGCCGGGTGCAATGGGTTGTCGAACAGCTCAGCCGCGACCCGAACCGCTTCTTCATGCACGACGCCATGCCGGCCATGATGGAATTGCCCAATGCGGTCGTCCGGCACATCAACGCCGCGTCGCCGGGCGAGATCGTGCCCATCACGTCCACCGTCGCGGCGCTCAACGCCGTGGCCCAGGCGGTCGAGTGGCGGCCGGGCGACAACGTCATCTTCTGCGACCTGGAGTTCCCGTCCAACGCCTTCCCCTGGCTGAGCCTCGCGAGAGACGGCGTGACGGCCCGCTGCGCCACGGCCGAGGGCGGCACGCTGACGGTAGAGAGCCTGGCGGATCACGCCGATGAACGGACGCGGCTGGTGGCCGTCAGCGCGGTGCAGTTCTTCAGCGGGGCGCGGGCCGACCTGGCCGCGCTCGGCCGCTTCTGCCGCGAGCACGGCATCATCTTTGCCGTCGACGCCATCCAGTCCATCGGCCACGTGCCCGTTGATGTGCAGGCCATGCACATCGACGTGCTGGCCACCGGCGGAATGAAGTCGCTGCTGGCCCTGCCGGGGGTGGGCTTCATGTACGTGCGCGACGCGGTGGCCGAGACGCTCCTGCCGCGGGCCATCGGCTCGAACGCGA
This sequence comes from Promineifilum sp. (SeqCode), assembly GCF_041918635.1. Taxonomy (NCBI): domain Bacteria; kingdom Bacillati; phylum Chloroflexota; class Ardenticatenia; order Promineifilales (SeqCode); family Promineifilaceae (SeqCode); genus Promineifilum (SeqCode); species Promineifilum sp. (SeqCode). The sequence goes on along the minus strand of NZ_JAYRVJ010000196.1, from coordinate 529 downwards.
CGGTCAACTACATGCATTGGCTGGCCTACGACCTGACGCTCCAGCCGGGCGCGGCCCGCTTCGGCGCGGGCACGCCCAACGTGCCGGGCCTCTTCGCCGTCCTCAGCAGTCTGGAACTGCTCCGCGAGCTGGATGTGGCCGCCATCGACGCCCACACCAGCGACTTATCGCGCCGCGCGGTCGAACGCCTGACACAGCACGGCTACACCGTTATCACACCTATAGAGGCCATCGGCCCTATCGTCACCTTCCGCAGCCCCCTCTCATCGGAGGAGACGGACAAGGTGGTGATGTCGTTGGCCGAGCGGAACGTAGCCGTCGCCAAGCACCTCGACGCGGCCGGCTCGCCCTACATCCGGCTCTCTTTCCACTGCTACAACACGCCGGCGGAGATCGACCGCTTTATCGAGGTCTTTCAGGCCACCGTTCAGGAAAGATAGCAGCCAATTAAACACGGATAGAACACGGATAAAACAGATTCTACGGATTGAAACCTACTGCGAAAACGGGTCAATCCGTCTAATCCGTT
>NZ_JAYRVJ010000195.1:0-1538 GCF_041918635.1 Promineifilum sp. (SeqCode) | reverse complement strand
TAATTGTCCTTATTGTCTTTCGCGGATTGTACGAAGCTAGATGGAGATGTATCCCGACGCGGACATGCCGGAATTTGACCCGACCGACGACGAGGCGGCGGACGAGGCGCTGAGCGCCGAGCCGCTCGACGTGGAGGCGTTGGTCAGGAAGGCGCGCCGCTCGCGGCAGATCGCCGAATCGGACGTGCAGTCGATTCTGGCGACGGCCAGCGAGGACGAGGCCGACATGCTCTATGAGCGCCTCCAGAAGCTCAACATCCGCATTGTCGGCGGCGACGGCGAGCCGATCGACGACCCCGGCGACATCGGCCTGCTGGACAGCCTGGATGACCTGGACGACGACGACGACGCCTACCACCTGAGCGACGCCGAGGACGACCCCGTCCACACCTATCTGAAGGAGATCGGCCAGGTTCCGCTGCTGTCGGCCGAGCAGGAGATCTGGCTGGCGACGCAGATGCACGCCCACCGGGTGCTGGAGCGGCTGAACCGGGACGTGGGCGTCCACCGCGCCAACGGCGGCAAGCGCGTGCGCCGCGGCCGGAGCCGCCCCGCCCCGCCGGAGCCGCCGCCCGCCGGCCCCGAGCGCCCCGCCAACCAGAACGCGCTGCGCGCCCAGGCGATGGGGCTCAACTACCTGAATCTGCTGGAAAACTGGCAGTGCGTGCGCGACAGCGCGGCCACGCTGCGCGTCGATCCGCCCGACCCGCTGGCGCTGCTGGACGAGGCGCGCCGGCTGCGCGCCAGCTGGCAGCACAGCGACCGCTCCTACAGCCGCCGCTACCTGAACGACGGCGCGTGGGGGCAGGATGAGGCGTGGATTGACCTGGCGGAGTGCCTGTTCACGGTGCTGACGGCGTTCTACCTGTTGCCCAATGAGCTGAGCGACCAGGTGGCGGCCCACGTCAAGACCCGGGGCGAGCTGCCGCCGGCAGCCGAGGTGGAGGCGTGGCTCTTCCCCGGCGATTCGTCGCTGAGCTATAACGAGTTCATGATCGTGGAGGCGGCCGAGGAGGCCAAGGGGCATCTGACCCGCGCCAACCTGCGCCTGGTGGTCAGCGTGGCCAAGCGCTACATGAACCGGGGCATCCACCTGCTCGACCTGGTGCAGGAGGGCAACGTGGGCCTGCTGCGCGCCGTGGAGAAGTTCGACCACACCAAGGGGTTCAAGTTCAGCACCTACGCCACGTGGTGGATTCGCCAGGCGGTCAGCCGGGCCATCGCCGACCAGGCGCGCACCATCCGCATTCCGGTGCATATGTACGAGACGATCAACCGGATCGTCAAGGCGCAGCGGGAGCTGGTGCAGCAGTTGGGGCATGAGGCGAGCGTGGAGGAGCTGGCGCTGGAGCTGGACTACCTGCTGCCGGAGGAGTCGGCGGCGATCAAGGCGGCCCAGGCCAACGGGATGCCGGTCGACCCGATGCTGGAACGCAAGTGGCGGCAGGCGGTCAGCAAGATTCGCGACATCCTGCGCATCGCCATGGACCCGATGTCGCTGGAGACGCCGGTGGGCAACAACGACGACGCGACGGAGC
>NZ_JAYRVJ010000194.1:0-3466 GCF_041918635.1 Promineifilum sp. (SeqCode) | reverse complement strand
GGAGTGGATCCTAACCCGTCGCAGACGTTGCGCCTGGAGAACCAGCACCTTGGCCCCAACCTCTTCGGCGTGATGCCCCGTTCGATCCTGTGGCTGTTCATGACGCCGATGATGCGCGACCTGGGGGTGAGGTTTGTCAATCAGGGCAAATACCTGATGGGCCGCGTGAAAGGCGTCAGCCGCTATCGCCAGCCGCACGTGCAGTTTCACTTTCTGCTCGACTACGTCCCCGATTTCAAGCGCGCCTACGGATCGGGCGGCCTCATCCAGTACCAGCCGTTCATCCCCAAAGAGACGGCCTACGACGCCTTCCACGACATTCTGACGCTCTGCCAGCGGCGGGGTTTGCCTAACTATCTGACCGTGTTGAAGCGCCATCGGCCCGACAACTTCCTGATGAGTTACGCGGTCGATGGCTTCTCGATGGCGATGGACTTCCGCATGACGCGGGAGAACCGGCAGCGGATGGTGTGGCTGACGCGGGAGTTGGACGAGATCGTTCTGGCCGCCGGCGGACGCTTCTACTTCGCCAAGGATAGCACGCTGCGACCGGAAGTGGCCCGGGCCTATCTGGGCGAGGAGCGCATCGCCGCCTTCCGCGCCCTCAAGCGCCGCTGCGACCCGGAGGGCGTGTTGGAGACGGATTTGTGGCGGCGCGTTTTCCCCGAGGAACAGTAAGCAGTGATCAGTAAGCAGTAAGCAGTACTGACTACTGTTCACTGCTTACTGCTTACTGTTCTGTCGCCGCGCTTTCAGCCCGCGGGCGACGACCTCCGCGTTCTCGAAGCGGCTGAAGTAGTTGTGCTCTCCGGTCAGGGTTGCCAGCCGCAGGTAGAGGGCGCGACTGTTGTCGGCCTCATAGGCAACACTGATCTTGCGACCGACAAGCCCATCAACCAGTTCCCAGTAGGCGTTCGTCCACTGCTCGGCCGGCTTCAGATCGCCCTCAGCCGTCTCCTCGCGCCGGCCCAGCAGCTGGGCCAGGCGGACGATGTACTTGTCGGCCCCCGGCACGAGGTCGAGTACGTCCGCCTGGAACACGGCGCGCACGTATTCCCCCTCCGGCAGCCGCCAGGCGAAGTGCAAGGAAAACGATTCACCAACCGCGTAGTGGGCTTCGGGCATGGAAGAAATGAAACACGGATTTGACGGATATCACGGATCGAGTTCAGTTCAATCCGTGTGATCCGTCAAATCCGTATGAATCCGCGTTTAATTCTTTCAGCGGATCGCTAGCTCGGTGGCCTTGTCGAACAGGTGCACGTTGCTCATGTCGAAGACCACGTCGATCTTGTTGCCGGTGTGAACGGCGAAGCGCGGGTCGACCGTGCCAACGAGGCTGTTCTTGCCCGAATTGAGGTACAGGTGCAACTCGTGGCCTAGCAGCTCGACCACTTCCACCGTGGCGCTGACGGGTGCGCCGTCGATGTTGACCGGCGCGTACTCCGGCGCGTGGACGTGCTCCGGCCGGATGCCCATCACCACTTCCTTGCCGGCGTAGGGGGCAAAGGATTGCTTGCGATCCTCGGGGACGCGGACGCGGAAGTCGCCGGTATCGACGAACTGGCGTCCTTCCTCGCTGACCAGCGTGCCATTGAAGAAGTTCATGGCCGGGCTACCGATGAAGCCGGCGACGAAGACGTTGACCGGGTAGTTGTACAGGTTGCGCGGCGTGTCGGCCTGCTGCAAGATGCCATCGGCCAGCACGGCGATGCGGTCGCCCATCGTCATGGCTTCCACCTGGTCGTGGGTGACGTAGATGAACGTCGTGCCCAACTTCTGGTGCAGCTTGCTGATCTCGGCGCGGGCCGAGACGCGCAGCTTGGCGTCCAGGTTGGAGAGCGGCTCGTCCATCAGGAAGACGGCCGGCTCGCGCACAATGGCCCGGCCCAGCGCGACGCGCTGCCGCTGGCCGCCGGAGAGCGCCTTCGGCTTGCGATCCAGCAGGTTCTGCAAGCCGATGTTGTCGGCCGCTTCCCGCACGCGCCGGTCAATCTCGTCCTTGGGCATCTTGCGCAGCTTCAGGCCGAAGGCCATGTTGTCATAGACGCTCATGTGCGGATAGAGCGCGTAGGACTGGAATACCATGGCGATGTCGCGGTCTTTCGGCGGCACGTCATTCACAACGCGGTCGCCAATAAGGATTTCGCCGTCCGAGATCTCTTCCAGGCCGGCCAGCATACGCAGGTTGGTCGACTTGCCGCAGCCGGACGGACCGACGAAGACCATGAACTCCTTGTCGGCGATCTCCAGGTTGAAATCCTTGATGACGCTGACGTCGCCGAAGCGCTTGTAGACGTGCCGGAAGCTTACACTTGCCATCGTTTTCTCCTTGACTGTGGGAAATGATCTCTGATTGTTCCATCCGCCCGGAGTCGAGCGGGTGTGCAGCTTATGAGAAAACTATAGCGGCGTTGTGATGAGCGTCAATGGTGTTGTCTAATAGTGTGGTGTTTTTGTCTAAAAACGTGGTGATCGCGGCAGGCATCGTCTACAGGACAAACAGGCCCTCCAGGCGAGCCAACTCGGCGATATCGGGCGGCAGATCGGGCGGCAGGTAACGGGCGTAGTCCTTCATCCAGTTGGCGACACTCTGGTGATTGACGTTCAGCAGCCGGGCGACCTCGCGCATGGAGTTCCCTTCCAGGTACAGTTGAAGCGCCTGGAAGCGCAGATCTTCGGCATATCCCTGCTCGCGTGGGAAAGGGGTATAGCGGCAGCCACAGGCGGCGCAACGATAGCGCTGGCTGCCGGCGGGAGTGCGGCCATCGCGGGTTTGCCGGCTTTGGCTGTAGCAACGTGGGCAGGATAGACGCGGCTTGTCCATCGCTACATCAGGGTCAGCAGGACGGCCAGCAGGAATAAGCCCAACGCGAGCAGGGCCGGCCGCCAGTTGGCCCGCAACGCCTCTTCCAACGTGGCCGCCGTGGTCGGCTGGGGCCGTTCGTGACGGCCGAAGAGTGTGTCTGCGAACTCCTCGACGGTCTGGGGGCGGTCGTCAGGATGCATCTCCATCGCCCACAAAATAGCCTCGATGACGTGGGATGACAGGTGACCGTTCAGTTGAACCGGCGGGCGCAGGGCGCGCGGGTTGAGGAAGCGCGTCTTGGCGTCGGGCGGCGGGAAGTCGGTCAGCAGGTGATAGAGCGTCGCGCCGAGCGCGTAGATGTCGGTGCGCCCGTCGGTGTGGCCCACGTCGCCGCCGTACTGCTCCAGCGGGGTATAGAGCGCCGTCCCGCGCCCCTGTACTACCGTAATCGTCCGGGCCTCATCCTGAGCCAGCAGCTTCACCAGGCCAAAATCGACCAGCTTAATGCGGTCGTCGGGCGTCAGCTTGATGTTACTGGGCTTGATGTCGCGATGGACGACGGGCGGCGACTGGCGGTGGAGATAGCTCAGCGCGTCGATGATCTGCGCCGCCCAACTGAGGACGGTCGCCTCGCTCAAGTTCCGCCCCTGGTCGCGG
>NZ_JAYRVJ010000193.1:0-8428 GCF_041918635.1 Promineifilum sp. (SeqCode) | reverse complement strand
TTGCCGCGTGATCCGGCTGAGCGACGTCACTTACCACTATCCGCGCGCGACCACCCCCGCGCTGGCCGGGCTGTCGTTGGAGGTTCCCGCCGGGCAGTTCTGCGCCGTCATCGGGGCCAATGGCGCGGGCAAGTCCACGCTATGCTACACGCTGGCCGGCTTCGTGCCCCACTTCTACCGGGGCAAGCTGACTGGCGGCGTCCAGGTGGCGGGCATCGACGTGCCCGCCTCAACCCTGGCCCAGATCGCCGGCAACGTCGGCCTGGTCTTCGCCAACCCGTTCAACCAGATCACCGGAGCGCGCTTCACCGTGCGCGACGAGATCGCCTTCGGGCTGGAGAACCTGGGTGTCCCCAAGGCGGAGATGGAAGCGCGCATCGACGACATCCTGCGCTTCGCCGGGCTGGCCGGGTTGGCCGACCGCTCCCCCTTCGCCCTATCCGGCGGCCAACAGCAGCGGCTCGCCATTGCCTCGGTGCTGGTCATGCGCCCCCAGGTCATCGTCCTCGACGAGCCGACCTCGCAGCTCGACCCCATCGGCTCGAAGGAAGTCTTCGCCGTCCTGCGCGACCTGGCGGCGACGGACGAGGCGACGGTCGTGCTGGCCGAGCAGAAATTGGAGTGGGTGGCCGTCTTCGCCGACCGGGTAATCGTGCTGCACGAGGGGCGGCTGGTAGCCGACGGCGCGCCGGGCGACATCCTGGCCTCGGAGGAACTGACGCGCTACGGTCTGGAGCCGACGCGCTACACCCAGGCCGCCCGTGCCGCCCAACGCGCCGGCTTGCGGCCGGCGGGGCGCGAGTTGCCTGTCACGCTTGAAGAGGCGGTGGAGTACTTCCGATGAATATCGTCATCGAGGACGTGACCTTCACCTACCCTAGCGGGACACACGCCCTGCGCGGCGTCACCCTGCGGCTGGACGCGGGCGAGGCCGTAGCCATCGTCGGCGAGAACGGCGCGGGCAAAACGACACTGGTCAAGCATCTGAACGGCCTGCTGAAGCCCACGACCGGCCGGGTGTTGATCGGCGACTGGGACACCCGCGAACATACCGTGGCCAGGATGGCCGCCCGCGTCGGCTATGTCTTCCAGAACCCGGACGATCAGATCGTGGAACGCAGTGTGGGCGAAGAAGTGGCCTTTGGGCCGCGCCACCTGGGCCGGACGCCGGCTGAGCAGGCGGCCGACGCCACCGCGGCGCTGGAGATGGTCGAATTGGTCGAGCACACGAAGACCCACCCCTATGACCTGACCGCGGCGCAGCGCAAACTGGTGACGCTGGCCTCGGTGCTGGCCATGCGCACGCCGGTGGTCATCTTCGATGAGCCGACGATGGGCCAGGACGCGCGCGGCGTGGCCCTCATCGGCCGCATCGTGGATGGGCTGAAGGCCGAGGGGCGCACCGTCATCACCATCACCCATGACATTGACTTCTGCGCGGCCCACTTCGGCCGCGTCGTGGCGATGGCCGACGGGCAGGTGTTGGCCGACGGCCCGGCGGCTGACGTGTTCACCCGCGCCGATCTGCTGGCGACAACCAACGTCGAGCCGCCGCAGCTCGTCCGGCTGGCGCAGGCGCTGGCCCTCCCCCGCGCGCCGCTGACGGTCGAGGGGTTTGTGGAGACGCTGAAAGGGAGCGGGGGCGCAGGGGAGCAGGGGAGCAAGTAGCAAGTGGCCGGTGGTCAGAGAACAGTGTTCAGTGGGTCAGTATTCAGTAGGCCAGTGAAAAGCTCCCCCGCCCCCCTGCTCCCCCGCGCTAACACGGAGAACCTATGATCTTCATCCTCGGCGACATCCTGGCGGACTACGTCATTCGCATCGAACAACTGGCGATTGAGCCTAAGGACTTGCAGCGCGTCTCCTATTTGGCGCTGGGGCCGGGCGGGGCGTGCAACGTGGCGATCATGGCCGCCCACCTGGGGCTGTCCGTCGGCGCGCTGGGCGAGGTGGGGCGCGACCTGGTCGGCGAGATCGTCCTGGAGGGGCTGGGCGATGAAGGGGTAGACGTGTCCCGCGTCATCGTCACGACCGACGCCCGCACGCCGGTCGCCAATGTTCTGCTGGACGAGCGCGGCGAGCCAGCCTATCTGGGCTTTCCGGGCAGCTTGCAACTGATGAGCCTGCCGGACGAGTGGCGGCCGGTCATCGCCGGGGCCGAAGCGCTCTACGCCGACGGTTGGGCGGAACACGAGGGTGTCCCAGGCATCGTCCTGGCCGCGCTGCGCGTGGCCCGCGAAGCCGGCGTCCCCTCCTTCTTCGATCCCGGCCCTGGCAACCCCAAGATCGACAACGCCTGGCACAGCGAGGCCGCGGCGCTGGCGACGGTGCTACTGGCGACGGAAGATGAGGCCCACCGCCTGTCCGGCGAGGTGGACCCGGTCAATTCGGCCCGCCTGCTGCTGTCGCGGGGCAGCGAGTTGGTGGTCATTAAGCGAGGCATGGCCGGCTGCTTCCTGCTGACGGCCGACGACCTCCACATCGCGCCGGGGCTGCCGGTGGCCGCCCGCGACGCGACCGGCGCGGGCGACAGCCTGGCCGCGGCCATCATCTATGGCTATCTTAACGGGCTGGGGCTGGAGCAGTTGGGCGACCTGGGCAACGCCACCGGCGCGGCCAAGGTGCAAAAGTTGGGCACGGGCCACAACCTGCCGACCGTGGCCGAGGTCAACGCCATGTTGCAGCGCTTTGGCTCTGAGCTTAAGCTGTAGGAAAAAATGAATGGAGCGAATCGATAAGAGCGACACAGAGGGACACGGAGGGCAGACACAGAGAGACACAGAGCAAAGTCTCTGCTTCTCTGTGTCTCTCTGTGTAGTCTCCGTGTCGCTCTGTGTTCCTCTAATCCCCTTTGCTCCCTCGGTTCACTACGAATTCTCAGCCCGCGAGCAATAGCTGCAACCCTATCGCCAGCAAGAAGAGCAGCGCCAGGCGTTGAAAGCGCTCGGCGTCCACGTAGCGGCAGAGCCGCACCCCCAGAAAGTGCCCCACCAGCATGGCCGGCGCGAACAGCAGCGCCGTCCGCCAGACCGTCGCCGTCAGGTGGCCGGCCAGACCATGCGACGCCAGAGCCAGGACGCTGCTGAACAGGAAGTAGGTCTGCAAATTGCCGCGCAACTGGTCAGCCGGCCAGCGGCGCGCCGTGGCGTAGACGATGACCGGCGGGCCGCCTGTGTTGTAGGCTCCCGTCAGCACGCCGGAGGTGAAGCCGGCCAGATAGGCCCACAGCCGGCGCCGCGGCGGCGGCACGGCCAGTCCCAGCAGCACGTAAGCGGCGTAGAGCACGAGCGACGCGCCCAGCGCGCGCGTCACCAGCGCCTCATCGACCCGCGAGAGCAGCCAGACGCCGAGCGGGATGCCCACCAGCGCCGGCAGGCCCAACTGGATGAGGTCGCGCGGGGTGACGTGCGCCCGCCAGTGGAAGGCGTTGAGCAGCGTCGCCAGAACAGTGATGAAGGCGAAGGCGGGCGCGGCCGTCTTGACGCCGATCAGCATCACGAGCAGCGGCATGGCGATGAGCGCTCCACCGAAGCCCAGCACCCCCTGAACCAGCGCCGCGGCGAAGACGACCAGCGCGATGAGCATCACCGCTCGTAACAGGCAAACTGCTGGCCCAGCCCGTCCAGCGCGTGCGGATCGAAGTAGAGCGCGTGGAGCCGCATCCCGATGGCCGGTCGCAACAACTCCCCTTCGACCAGACTGCTGAACGGCTGGCCGCCCAACAAGCGGTGGGCGACGGTGGTGTAGAGCCGGTCGAGCACGTCGTCGGCCAGCAACAGGTGGTGGACGCGCGGCCCGGTCGCCATGTAGACCGTCCGGTAGCCGAGCCGACCCAGCGCCTCCACCGCCTGCCGGCCGCTCACGTCCCGCTCGCCAGCCACGATGACTTGCCCCGCCTCGTTCTCCAGCCGGCGCGCCCGCTCCCGGTCGGCCGCGCCGTGGGTCAGGATGACCACGCGCCGGCCGGACTGCGTCAGGAATTCGGGCACGGAGAAGTCGAGGCTGCCGCTGACCAGGGCCAGATCGGGATAGGGCGGCAGGCCGCGCTCAGCCCGCCAGCGGCCGAGATCTGCAAAGCGCGGGTCGTCATAGACGCGCAGGATTTCCTGGGCCTGGCCCTCGGCGTAGTCGCGCAGATACCGGCCGCTGCTGATGATCACGTCGGCCTGGACGGCCAACTCCTGAAACAGCCGCCAGTCGCGGTCGTTGGCCGTGTCCTTGGGAACCGTCATCCCTTTGCCTTCCGATCGCGGGATGGCGATGCGCCCGTCAATGCTGGTCACGTAGTTGGTATAGACGAAGGGGCGTCCCAGCGCCGCGCCGTGTTGGCGCAGATCGTGGCGCAGGTAAAGGCCGGTCAGCGGCGTTTCCCGCGCCGGCGTCGGGTAAAGCTGCCAGATCGTGTCGGCGTCCATCGTTGCTCCTGCCCGGCGTCACGCCGCCGGGATGCTGACCAGATACTCGACCTGCCCCAACTGGAGCCGAAACCCATCCTTCAGCATGTGGACGGCGGCCACCTGGTCGTCGTTGACCCACGTCCGGCGGCTGCCCAGATCATAGATGAGGTAGCGCCCGCTCTCGCGGCGGATCTCGGCGTGCTGCGGCGATAAGCCGGGCAGGACGATGTCATTGTCGGGCGCGCTGCCAATGCGCGTCACCGGATCGCCCAGAGTCAGGCGCTCGCCGCCGCCCGCGGGCATGAGCCAGGCCCCAGCCGCGGCCTTGAGCGGCGTGGCCGGAACAGGCTTGGGCGGTGTAGCTGGAGCGGGCTTGGGCGGCGGCGCGGCCGGCGCGGGTGGGTGGGCGTTGACTGTTGGACGGTTGTTGGTCGCCGCCGGCCGGACGGGCGCGGGCGATGGGGTGACAACGGGCGCGTCCAGCGGGTCGAGCGTCACTTCCACGCCGCCCAGGGCGCGGGCGAACAGGTTGTAGAGCAGCGCGCCCACCGCCGCGGTCAGCCCCGTCAGCAGCATCACCGCCGCGGCCGTGCCCAGGGCGATAGCCAGCATCAGCGCGCCGCCGCGCGTCCCCAGCGCCGTCAGCCGGGCCTGGGTGTCGCTGAGTTGCAGCAGTTGAACGAGATCGACCGTCAGCCCTTCGCCCAATGGCAGGGGGATGACGAAGTTGAGGCGAGCGAGCCACCCCTGGAGTTGCAGCAGCGCGGCGCGAACCAGCCAGCCCAGTAGGAAGCTGGGGATAAGCGAACCGACGAGACCGAGGAGCAGCCCATAGAGCAGAGCCGAGATGGGATTGACGCGGCGGATGGCATAGCGCATGAGTCTATGTTATCCGAATCCGCGCCGGGGCAAAAACGGCATACCTACATCCTGGCGCTAACTCCGTCCCAAAGTTGTCATTTTCGTCCCCTTTTGGCTATCATACGTCTATCGCGTGTCATAGCCAGGAGGTGGCGAGATGAACACCGGGGACGTACTGCAGAATCGTTACCGCATCGTCCGGCAGGTGGGCCAGGGCGGTTTTGGCGCGGTCTATCGCGCCTGGGATACGTCGCTCAAGCTGCCGGTCGCCGTCAAGGAGAACCTGGACACCGGCCCCACCGCCCAGCGCCAGTTCGAGCAGGAGGCTATCCTGCTGGCTAACCTCTCTCATCCCGGCTTGCCCCGCGTCACCGACCACTTCGTCGTGCCGGGCCAGGGGCAATACCTGGTGATGGAGTTCGTCGAGGGCAAGAGCCTGGGCGATATGCTGAACGAGCGGGGCGGCCCGCTGGGCGAGGCCGAAGTCCTGCCCTGGTTGCGGCAACTGTGTGACGCCCTGGAGTACCTGCACAGCCGCACCCCACCGGTTATTCACCGCGACATCAAGCCGCAGAACGTCATCATCACCGCCGAGGGCCGGGCCGTTTTGGTCGATTTCGGCATCTCCAAGCGCTTCGACCCCAACCAGGCCACCACCATCGGCGCGCGGGCCATCACGCCCGGCTTCAGCCCGCCCGAGCAGTACGGCCAGGGCAAGACGGACGCGCGCAGCGACATCTACGCCCTGGGCGCGACCTTCTACGCCCTGCTGACCGGCCAGGAGCCGCCGGAGAGCGTGCACCTGATCGGCGGCAGCGCCGCCCTGCCCTCGCCGCGCCAGATCAACCCCGCCCTCAGCCGGGGGATGGAGGCGGTCATCCTGGACGCCATGAACCCCCACATCGGCCTGCGCCTGCCGAGCGCGGCGGCCCTGCGGCTGGCGCTTGATACGCCAACGTCCTCCGGCCGGGCCTCGGCCGCGGCCGGCGCGCCCATCGCCATGACCACACAACGCGCGGCCACGTTCGACGCTCCGTTTGACGCTGATGTGACATCGGAACGCCCCGCCCGGCCTAGCCGTCCCGGCTGGCTGTGGTTGGCCGGCGCGCTGCTGCTGGTAGTTTTGGCGGTGGCGGGCGTTCTGCTGTGGAGCAACCGCGGCCAGGGCGCGACGCCCGAACCGACAGCCGCGCTGGCTATCGCCGCCGACGGGGGCGAGCAGACCGCGCCGGCGGCCACCACCACGCCAGCGCCAACGCTCACCCCGGCGCCGGCCAAGACGGACGCGCCGACCATGGAACCGACCATCCCACCCACCGCCGCGCCGACGGCCATCCCGCCGCTGCCCGGCGGCATCCCCCTGACCGAGCAACTCCTCGTCCCCGCCGGCCCCTTCATCCAGGGTAGCGACGGCGACACCGAGGGCGCGGCCCCGGCGCGCACTGTGACGCTCGACGCCTTCCGCATCGACCGGCTGGAGGTGACCAACGCCCAGTACGCCGCGTTCCTCAACGAACAGGGCAACCAGTCGCAGGGGGGCGTGCCGTGGATCGACATGGCCGATGACGAAGTGCTGTTGGCCGAGTCGGGCGGCGTCTTCGGGCCAAAGGCCGGCTACGACAACCATCCCGTCGTCCAGGTCAGCTGGTATGGGGCCAAGGCGTATTGCCAGCGCGTCGGCCGCCGCCTGCCGACCGAAGCTGAGTGGGAGAAGGCGGCCCGCGGTGAAGACAGCCGCGCCTACCCCTGGGGCGACACGGCGCTGAGCTGCAACCTGGCGAACTTCTGGGAGCAGCCGTCCGGCTGCGTCGGCGGGACGACGCCCGTCGGCTCGTACCCGCAGGGGGCCAGCCCCTACGGCGCGCTGGACATGGCCGGCAACGTCTGGGAGTGGGTGGAGGATTGGCACGACCCCGCTTACTACGGCGCCGCGCCAGCCGACAACCCGACCGGGCCGGCCGTCGGCGAGGCGCGCGTGGTGCGCGGCGGCTCCTTCCTGGACAAAGGCTCGTGGGCGACGACCTTCCACCGCCATCCCGGCCTACCGGAGAACCAGTACGCCCACACCGGCTTCCGCTGTGCGGGTTCGGAATAAGCAGGAAATAGCCCGCTGATGACGCTGATGGGACGCTGATTGTCGCTGTCAAGCCTTGTAAATCTGCGAAATCTGCGGATTCTTCCTTCTTTGATCGGGAGAGCATCGTGACACTCAACGCCGGCGACGTACTTGTCAAACGCTACCGCATCGTCCGGCCGGTCGGCCAGGGCGGCTTCGGCGCGGTCTATCGCGCCTGGGACCTGTCGCTCAAGAAACCAGTGGCCGTCAAGGAAAACTTTGACGCCGATCCGCTGGCACGAGAGCGCTTTGAAGGGGAGGCGATCCTGTTAGCGCAGTTGAGCCACCCGAGCCTGCCGCGGGTGAGCGACCATTTCATCGTGCCCGATCAGGGGCAATACCTGGTGATGGACTTTGTCGAGGGGAATAGTTTAGAGGCGCTGCTCAAGGAGCGCGGTGGGCCGCTGGACGAGGCCGAGGCGTTGCCCTGGATTGTGCAGGTCTGTGACGCGCTGATTTATCTGCATACACGCACCCCGCCGGTCATCCACCGCGACGTGAAACCAGCCAACGTCATCATTACCGCCGAGGGGCAGGCTGTGTTGGTTGACTTCGGCATCTCCAAGCTGTTCGCCGCCGACCGCGGCACGGCTACCGCCTTGCGCGCGGTGACGCCCGGCTACAGCCCGCCGGAGCAGTATGGCGTGGGCCAGACGGACGCCCGCAGCGACGTCTATGCCCTGGGCGCGACGCTCTATACGCTGCTGACCAACCGGACGCCGCCGGAGAGCGTGGCGATGATGGCCGACTCAGGTACACAACTACCGCTGCCGCGCCAACTCAACCCGGCCATCCGGCCACTGACCGAGCAGGCCATCCTCCAGGCAATGGCCCTGAGCAAGTCTCAGCGCTTGCAGACAGCCGAGGCTTTTCGCACGGCGCTCCAGCCCTCCACGCCGGCGCCTCTGATCCGCGGCATGGCTGCGGGCCGGGTTACCGCGGCCCACCTGACCAACGGGTTGGCCGCGCCGGCTGAATCGGCCACATCCCACTCTCCTTCCCGGCCGTGGCCGCTGATGGTGCTGGTGGGACTCGCGGCGCTGGCGCTGCTGGCCTG
>NZ_JAYRVJ010000192.1:0-5602 GCF_041918635.1 Promineifilum sp. (SeqCode) | reverse complement strand
GCGCATGGTTAGCAGCTGGCCGATGACAGCCGCCATTTGGCCCGTGGCGGCGCTGTTGGGGTTCTGCGGGTCGTAGGAGGCGATAATCACCGCGCCGGTCAACCCCTGGGTCAACTGCTGGCGGGCGATCTGCTGCGCTGAGTGGCGGGCCACGGCGTGGCCGATCTCGTGGGCCAGCACGCCGGCCAACTGACCCTCCGTCTGTAGCAAGTTGTAAAGGCCCACCGTAACGAACACCTGGCCGCCGGGCAGGGCGAAGGCATTGACGGTCGTCTCGTCAACCAGGAGCGTGCACTCGTACGGCCACTCAGCCTGGCCGGCGTCGCTCTGGTTAATCAGCCGGCTACAGATTTCGTCCAGGAAAGCCTGGGCCTGGGTATCCGGGTGTTCGCCGCCGAACTCGGCGGCCATCTCCGGCGCGGCCTGCAAGCCGAGGGCGATCTCCTGCTCCGGCGTGATGCCGACGTACTGGTCTTCCTGGGTGATGGGGTTGAACTCCTTCGACCGGAAGTAAGAGAAGAGGGCAAAGGCGGCGATGAGCAAGCCCACCAGAAGCCGCCCACCGCCATAACTACGTCTCCGCATGGTCGTGTACTCCTATGATTATCGACCTGATTCCGTGTCAGGCGACCGGCGGTGCAGCAGCTGGCGGCTCGTCGAGCACGTAAATGTCGCGCTCCAGTCCCTCATAGAGGCCGCCCGCCGTCGCCCCAAAGAAAACGTGGAACGCCAGCACCAGCCAACTGCGCAGGGGCGAGTACCACGGGTAGAACAGCGTCAGGGAGTAGTAGTTGATGACGTAGACGGCCAACCCAAATAGCGCGCCGCCCACGATGCCGACCACCAATCCCCAGCGATGAATGATGAAAGCCAAAACGATGGTATAGAACAGGGACAGCCCCATGTGAACCAGCATGCCCACGGCCAAGATGCCGAACTCGGGTGGCGAGGTCGGCGTAAAGACTTCCTGGCCCAACAGAATAGCCGCTGAGTGGTGGAACGGCGTCCAGGGACTCCCCCCCGTCACGGTCGACCACAGGATCATTCGTAATAACAGGGTCAGCCCGCCGGCCAACAGACCAGCAATCACCGCCGCCCGCCAATCCATAACCAATCGCATTGTCTTGCTTGCTCTCTGCATGGCGCCAATGCTCCTTCCGCCAGCTGTATAAATGTATGCTACCTGTAGATACCAAGACAGGGACGCCACAAACGTGGGCGTCCCTGTCTCATAGATGCAGTAGTAGGCAGCCAAGCGTCTGGCTTAATACTACAACGAGCTTCAGATCGCGGCTAACCGCCCGTGCCGGTCGTATCGCCGATGGGCAGATTGGCGCGCTCGGCAGCGCTGCGGGCTTCGGTCATGACCGCCTGCTGCGTCTCCTCGACCACTGTCTGCACGCGCCCCACCACATCCTGGGCGCGCGTCTTGGCCTGGTCCATCAGGCGGTCGCGCTGCTCGCCCATCAACCGGTTCTCGTACTCGGTGCTGGGGATGGCCGCGCCGATGGCCGCGCCGGCGATCAGCACCACCGCGCCCAGAGCCAACGGATTCTGCTCCATGGTCTGCCAGAAGGTCTGGCGGGTCTGCTCGATGCCGGCCTGCGCGCGCCAGCGGGCCTCGTTGCTCAGCCGCTCGGCCTCGCTGCGGGTGCGCGTGGCGGCGTCAGAAACACGGCCCTGAACCATCTCGGCGCGCTCGCTGACGGTCTCGCCCACGCGCTGCGTGGTGTCGCTAATGCGGCTGCCCAATTGAGCGGCGCGTTCCTGAACCAGGCCGGCGCGGTCGCTGACAGTCTCGCCCACACGGTGGGTCGTGTCGCTAATACGCTCGCCCCACTCGGCGGCGCGGTCGCCGACGGTCTCGCCCACACGGTGGGTCGTGTCGCTAATACGCTCACCCAGTTCGGACGCCCTATCCTGAACAGTATCGACCGCGCGGCCGGCGCGCCGCCGGGCCTCGTCGAGCATTTGCCCTTCGTCCCGGCCACCGTTGTAATCGCCTTCGTAGTAACGGTAACCGGCGGTGCGATAAGGGTACTCGCTCATGCGCATATCGCCGCGCTTGCCACGGTCGGCCAGCAACAGCCAGCCCAACCCCAGGCCGATGAGGGCCACGGGTAGCGGGTTGTCCCGTACAGTCTGGCCCAGTCCGGCCGACACACCTTCCACTTTACGGTTCGCTTGGTAGCTCATATCCTTTATCCTTCCTACGGTAGCCTCCCTCACGGAAGACTTCGCTTGTTCGATCAGGTTATCCGGTGACAATCGCTCGCCGATCTCGTTGATCGTCGTCGTCATCTGGGCCCGGGTATAGTCGATCTGACGCCGAATGTGATCGGGATCATTGTTCGACTCCGAGGGCACGATGGCGTAGGGGTCATTCGGGAGTGTCAAATCTGTTCGGTCAGCCATTCTTTGTTTTCCCTCATCGTCTCAATAGTCCGGCGCGGCGCCGGATCGATTTCCTTGAGCTTGGTCACGCCATATTGCACGGCAATGGCCGCAGCAATAGCCAGAACCACGCCAACAATCAGGGCTGCCAGCCAGGCATCCATGACCTGGGCCAGCGCCAGAATGAGCGCGGCCACCAGGGCCAGATACGCCCCCAGCCCAATAACGGCGCCGATGGCGATCAGGGCGGCGTTTCGGCCTGCCTTACTCGCCTTGCGGGTCATCTCGGCCTGAGCCAACTGGATTTCCTGGCGGATCAGCGTGCTGGCCTGGGTTGACAGCCGCGAGAACAGCTCGCCCAAACTCGTTTGATCCTGTGAATACGTCTGATAGTCCATCACTTCCTCTCTCCCGCGCCAGCGGGATTGTGCAGGCCAGCGCCTCCGGCGACTGCCTCTTACTCGCCCTCTTCCGCCAGACCAGTCGGGTAAGCCGTCGGGTTCTCGCCGAACTCCTTCTGGTTGGAGGTATGGTAGACCGACGGGCCTTGCTGGTAATGGGACTCGCGGGCGCCGGTCTCGGCGCCATACTCGACTGCCGGGCGACCAGAGCCGGAGGTGGAACCGCTCTGGCGCTCATAGCGCCGCGTCTGCGCGCCGCCCTGATAGCTGGCGCCCGTACCACCCGAATAGCTCGTCTCATTGTAACCGGAGCCATAGCCGGAGCCGCCGTCAAAACCGCCACCCGAGTAGCTGCGATAGCCGCCGGGGCCGGAACTGCGCAAGAAGCGCCCCACCACCAGACCCAGCATAAACGCGCCGCCCAGGAAGAGCGCCGGCTGACGGCGGGCCAGATTCTCGGCGTCGGCCAGCATATCTTCGACTCCGTGGTTGTTCAGGTAGGACGATACCTGGTCGATCTGGTCGGCAATGCGGTTACCGTACTGGGCGATCATCTGCTGATCTTGCCCCTCCAACTCAGTGGTGGTGGAACGCACGGCTTCCGCGACCGAACCCAACTCCTGGGCCACGTCGCCCAGCCGGCTATCGACAGTTGTCTTCGCCTGATCGCTCACCTGAGCGACAGTGCGCTTGGCCTGTTCCTTGGCCGCCTCAGCCGTCTCGCTGACCTTGCGCTGAGCCTGGCCGGCCGCTTCCTGGGCCTTATCGACAGCGGTTTCGGTCTTGGTCTTGTTCATCGGATCATTCGTTTGCATGTTCATCATCACACTCCTTGGTGTTATGTGTCTGTACTGGCCGCGGGGCGTTTGTGTTGCCCGCGGGCGCTCATTACCGGCCGTTCTCCACATAAGCCTTGAAGTTGCGCAGGTCTTCTTCAAGGCGCTTGTCGGGGTCGGCGAACAGTTGCGCTACGACCTCGCCCAACTTACCGCCGGGCGGGGTGTAGTTCATCGTCACGGTAATCTGCGTCTGGTTGTCGGGCAGTTCAGTAAAAACCACTTCGCCGCTGGTCGTCATCGTGCCAGCATTGTCCTTGGTATTCCAGCCGATGCGCGTATTGACATCGAGCCGGGTCGTCTCGGCCGTCCACTGCACGGTCGTGCCCAATGGGCCTTTGACCTCCCAGTAGCTCTTCTGGGGGCCGATCTTCTCCACCTTCTCGACATACTTCATGAAGTACGGGAAGGTTTCGAAATTGGACCATACATTGTAAGCGGTGCTCACGTCGCTCTTCACAATCACGGTTTGGGAAACCCGTTCTGTCATCGTAATTACTCCTCTCGTATCCAGTGGTGTCGAGCAAATAGGCGCTCGGCCTTTTCTATGGCGACTCACCTCCCTGGTGGACGCCACGATTTGTTCTCACTGGGCCAATGTGCTAGACGTAGTGTAAGGGTTCTTGAGGCGCGAACGATGGTTAGCTGGTACAGAGAGAGGATATAGATATGGGTACATCTCGACCTCTGAGAGGGGGAACTCTCAGAAGCCCGGACGCGCAGAGAGGGACTAGGGCACGTCTAGCGCGCTATTGAGCAGCACACAGATCGACGCCGCACTGCATTACCTCGGCTCGACAGGTGTAGTTTACGGGCAAACCCAGGTATGGCGACGGATCAAGCGTATTGGCGAACTCCAGTTCGTTGGTATACCGTCCACCGCCGTCGTCTTTCACGATCGAAAAGTGCAGATGCACCCACACGTCGCGCAGCGAATCGCCATTGTAGTTTCCGGTATAGCCCAATAGCGTCCCCTGTGGCACAAATAGCTCCTGCGTGCCCGGCGGAAAACTATCGAGGATGAAGTCGTTGCCCGCTTCATCGGCCATATGGGTGTAATAGAGCCAGATCTGAGCCCCCGGATTCAGCGGGTCCTCGGGAACGCGCTGAATGAGCGTGCTTCGCCATTCAACTTCCCGTGTAACATAGCCGTCGTAGGCGGCATAGACAGGTGTCAGGCCCGGCTCGGCGTTGCTGAAGATGTCGATCCCCTGGTGGGGAGAGGCGCTGGAGTAAGGCCCGTTGGGGTCGTTATAGAGCAGGCCGATGAAGCCGTCGGCCGGGAGAATGAACGGAGCGCCCTCACACCGCGCGCGCTGCACGGTGACGAGCGCCTGGCGCTGGGCTTCATCGCCGCGCGCCCATTGGAGAAAGCGGCGGGCGGTTGGGCCATCCGGGCCGCCCCACAGTCCGCTGACCCGCGCCAGCAGCCCGATGACGACCACCAGAAGGATCAGGCCCAGAGTGATCCCGATGACTCTACGCATACGTGGGTAACGTGGGCAAAGGAAAATGGCTACGGATCAGAATGGGCGATACACGGACTATCATCCGTTTGGCCCGTCCTAATCCGTAGCCATTTCTTCGTTATCTGATGAGAGGCTACTTCACCGTTGCCGGATCGATGCCGGCGGCCTTGAGCGCCTTGTTATAGGCTGCCATCGCCTTGGCGTTGTCGACGCGAGCACGCCGGATCTGCTCCGGCGACATACTGTCGGTGATCTCGATCAGCGCGGGCGGCTCAATGCCGGCGGCCATGGCCGCCGAAGCAGCCGGGGCGCTGGCCGGCACGGTCGAAGCGTCGGCAGGAACGGGGGGTGTGGCGGGAGCCGGGGCCGCGGCCGGCGCGACGGGAGCGGTTGGCTCGGCCGGCGCGGGCGCTGAGGCGCTCGTCGCGACGATGGCCGAGCCGCCCTTCAGGGTAGAGGGGTCAATCCCGGCCGCTTTCAGCGCCTTGTTATAGGCCGCTTC
>NZ_JAYRVJ010000191.1:0-4907 GCF_041918635.1 Promineifilum sp. (SeqCode) | reverse complement strand
GTCGAAGAGGCTTGCAGGAAATTACCCGGCTATGGGCAGAGGAGCCTTTTTAGCCTGGTAGACGATTCGAGTGCACATAGTGATGGCTGAGTTGAACTACGATGAATTACAGGGTTACGTAGCCCGTGAAGTAGTCAAACCCTTTTACGATAAGCGCGTCCAGAGTCTACAGACACTTACACTGGTCAAAGGTCGCCATGCCCTGCTGAGGCGCAAGAATCCATACCTGTTTAGGGCCGAAGATATCAGAACGGCCGGCGACTTCGTCAAATACGCCCTGGATGCTTTTCTATCCTCACAGGAAGAGACTGTCTTTGGCAATCTCCTTGAGGGCTTGGCAATCCACATTTGTGAACGTGTGTATGGCGGTAAGAAAGCGCCACAGAAGGTCATGCGCAGTGTTGACCTCCTGTTCGAGCGGGAAAGCGTTTTCTACATTGTTGGAATTAAATCGGGGGTAAGTTGGGGAAACAGCGACCAAATAACAAAAATGGCAGGGAACTTCAAAGAGGTAAAAGCGTATCTGAGAGAGCAGGGCGAGACAAGACCCATTGAAGCAGTGAATGGCTGCATGTACGGTGCGGATGCCCATCCTTACAAGCAAAATATAGCTGATCCTGAGATGAGTTATTACAAGCTCTGCGGCGAGCGCTTCTGGGAGTTCATATCGGGGGACAAAGCGTTGTATTTGCGACTCATAGAACCGTTGGGCGAAGAGGCGCGAAAGAGAAGCACGGAGGTCACTGATCGGTACGTTAAAGCGATCAACAGGATGACCGCGGAGCTTGTGACCGAGTTTGTGACGGAGGGGGAGATAGATTGGAAGAAGCTGGTGAGCTTTGTGTCCTCCTCCAGAAGCCCTATTGCAGAGACCAATGATGTCAGCCCGGCGTGACGGGAAACAAGATCAGCGTCCAACCGTCGATACGTGGTCGGCTGGCCGTAAGATGTAAGTCACCATCTCCCCTTTCCCCTTAATATACATCGGCGGCCGTTCCTCGAACGTGTACTGCCCGGCCAGTCTGTCGCGCACAGCGGCGGTGGCGACGACCACGTCGGCCAGGCCGTTCGACTCCATGCGGCTGGCGGTGTTGACCGTGTCGCCCCACAGGTCGTAGATGAACTTGCGCCGGCCGATGACCCCGGCCACCACTGGCCCGGTACTGACCCGCGCCTCGATCGCGCGTAGAAATTCGCCGCCCCGGTTTCCTATCATAGCGCCAAATCCGCTTTGAACGAGATGACAGCCCCGCAACGCGAGATCTGCTGCCAGTCCAAGACGAGTTTCATGTCCTGGAAGGCCATCGCCGTTTCATCCAACAGCCAGTAATACTCCTCGTCCCAGGCGTCGCCGGCGGCGCGGCGTATGGCGTCAAGGGCGGCGGCGTTGGGGAAGCCGATGTCGCCGATGACGGCGTAGCTGCCGGGGCGTAGATAGTCGTCGAAGAGGCGGCGCAGCAGGGCCAGCTTGTCGGCCAGGGGGAATTCGTGGAAGGTGTAAGTGCTGACGACGCGGTCGAAGGGGCGGCGGAACGCCGGCGGGAAGTCGCCCAGCAGGTGGGCCTGGGCGAAGCGGGCGGCGGGGACTTTGGCGCGGGCGCGGGCCAGCATCTCGGCCGAGAAGTCGAGCGCCCAGACGGCCGCGCCGGCCTCGACCAGTCGCGCCGTCAGGTTGCCCGTGCCCGGCCCCAACTCCAGCACCTCCATGCCCGGCTCAAGGGCCGCCAGCTCCACGACGCGCGCCAGCACCCGGTCGTAGCCGTCGAAGGGGAAGCTCGCGCCGGCGGCGCTATTGGTCACGTCGGCGTCGTAGGAAGCGGCCCAGTGGTCGAATTGGGATTGCAATTCGTCGGTCACGTCGCAGTCAAAGCTCTCACACTCAAGATTTCCCCAGCGCGCAGAGGCTCGATCTCCGATTCCGCCAGCGTCAGGATAGCCAAAGTACCGCCCACGGCGTCAAAGACTTCAAGTGTGTAACCGTCCTCGCCAGACGCAGCAGGATGATGCTCGACGATCGTCGCTACGTCGCCGGCCCGCAAAGCCTTCTTGGGTACGTCACGCGCGAGGGCGACTTGGGTGAATAGCTCGTAGCGCATAGGTTACTCCTTACTGCGGATATAGGGTGATGAACTTTGTTTGTTCAGTCTCGTGCTCGGTCATCCAAATAGTCACAACCGGAAGAGCGCGGCCGTTCGGGCCGGCCAACTCGGCTTCGATGCGATAGACGTTGCCATATTGGTTGATCTCATCTAACTCCGCTTCCAATGGCATGACCTGTTGCCTCAAGTCGCGTTCCAGTTGTTGCCAATTGCTAACAGTATAGTCGGCCTGCGCAAGCCACTTGGACTTGTCGTTGCGGGTTCCAGGTGCTAAGAGATAGTCCATCAGCTTGCTCGTGGCAATGATGGTATCCGGCGGTAGGCGCATGAAAATAGTATAGCGCAAACTTCATCGGAGATTGAAGGGCTCGCACCGGCGCGATGATTAGCTGCCGAACAGCCCGGCGAACACCGCCAGCGCGCTTTCGACACTCGGCATGAGAAACCACACCCACCCCAGCATCACGTACCCCACCGTCACCGCCCAACCGGCCACAGCCCAGGCGCGGCGCGGCCACGGCCGGGTTTGCAGGCCGCGATACCATTGGCGCGACCGGTCGCTCCACTGCTTGTGGACGAACAGCCCAACGGCGTGCCACAGCCCCCAGATGAGGAACGTCCAGGTGATGCCGTGCCACAGGCCGATGACGCTCATCGTCGCCAGGTGGGAGAGCAGGACAATGACGGTCGAGGACGGCCGCCGCTCGCGCCGCAGCAGCGCCCGCGACAGGGGGGTAAAGACGTAGAAGCGCGCCCAACTGCTGAGGGTGATGTGCCAGCTCTGCCAGAAGGCGGTGAGGCTGGTGCGCGTGTAGGGGCGGTCGAAGTTCTCCGGCAGGCGGATGCCGAACAGGATGCCCAGGCCGATGGCGATGTCGGTGTAGCCGCCGAAGTCGAAGTAGAGGCGCAGGCCGTAGCCGACCAGCAGCGCCCACAGGGCGGCCGGGCTGCTCGTCTGCTCGGCCAGCGCCGGGGTCAGCGATAGCCCGCCGGCCAGCACGTCGGCCACGACGAACTTCTTGAACAGCCCCTCGCCGATGCGCCACAGTCCCAACCCCCAGCGCGCCGCGTCCAGCCCGCGCAGATGTGGCAGGGCGTAGTAGTCGCCGACGAAGCGCTCCGCCCGGTCGATGGGGCCGGCGACGAGGGCGGGGGCGAAGAGCACGTAGCTCAGGTAGGCGTGCAGCGATAGCTCCGGCAGCAGCCCCGTTTGCCGGTCGCGCAGGGTGTGGATGATGCGGAAGGCGACGTAGGAGAAGCCCAGCCAGGCCAGGTCGGAGGGCGCGGCCAACGTCACGTCCTGCCCGGTCAGGCCGCGCCACCAGCCGGCCAGGGCGGTCGTGGCCGGCGGCCATTTGAGGGCCACGAACAGGGCGACGATGACGGCGATGGCCCCGGTCAGCACGTGGCGCTGGGGGGCGCGGCGCAGGACGAGAGCCAGGGCCAGGCCCAGCAGCATCGCCTCGACGATGGCGAAGCCCACGTCCACCGGCGACGGCGGGCGCGAGGCGGTCAGCCGGAAGCCGGCGTCCACGAAGCGGAAGAGGGAGAGGCCGAGGATGAGGGCGACGACGACCAGCAGCGTCAGCCAGTCGTCGCGGATGTAGACGGGGGGGCGGGGCGTGTCGGGCGACGCGCCGAGCGTGTCGCGGTTGGCGGGGGCCAGGAAGGCGCGCTGGGCCGGCCGCGACAGCCACCAGCCGGCCACGGCCAGGGCGATGGTGGCGCTGGGCAGCACGAAGTCGGCGAAGCGCGGCGCGAGCGGCGCTTGCAGCCCGTAGAGAGCGACCACGCTGCCCACCAGCAGCGCCCAGCCCCGCCAGCGGCCGGGAATCAGCGCGGCGTAGAGCAACGCCGCCAGCGCGAAGACGCCGATGGCCGCCAGACCGAGCGTCACTGCGCCTCCTCGCCGGCCACTGTGCGACGGATGGCGTCGAGCATGAACAGGCCGGTCAGGTCGCTCAATGGGTAGCCGAAGGTCAGCGCCGCCGGGTCGGTGTAGTCGTCCTCGGCGTACATGGTCAAGTGGATGCTGTCGCCGCTCAGGCCGCGATTGGGCAGCGTGGCCGCGGCGGCGTCGTAATCCCACAGGGGGATGGCGTACTCGGCGGCCAGGGCGCGCATCGTCTCATTGTGGCGGTTGCTCCCTTCGGAGCGGTCGGCCTTGGTGACGATGACCGGAATGACCCCCTGCTCGATGCTGTAGGCGATGGACTGGCGCAGGGCCGGCTCGAACGCGTCGCCCGGCGCGAGGTCGTTGGTGCCTACGCGGATGAGGACGACGCTGGGGTTATGCAGCCGGAACTCGCAGGCCAGCCGGTGCTCATCGGCGCGGCACAGGGCGGCGTCGCCCAGGCCCGGCCGCAGGGCGTCCCCGGCGCGCGCCCCGCTGCGCACGGCCTGGCTGACGCGGGCGAAGGAGCCGCGATAGTAGTCAATCGCCGGCTGTAATTTCGTGTAGATACCCAGATTGTAGCCGCCCCAGTCGAAGCGGGCGAAGTAGTGCTCGCTCAACGAGATACTATCGCCCATCTTGGCGAAGGCGCGGGGGTCGCGGCCGAGCGCCTGGCCGCGGGCGAAGATGGTGCGAACGTTCTCGGCCACGTCCGGCGGCAGGATGGCGAAGCGCTCCACCGGCAGGCCGTTGACCAGCGCCGCCGGATCGGTTGGGAGTCCGGATGAGGAGACGGTTGTGGCCGCCGGGCGCGGGGTGGGGGGTGGGGTAGCGGTGATGTTTGGCCCGACGGCCGGCCATCCGTCGCCATCCTGCCCGACCCCTGCGCAGGCGGCAGAACGGCAATCAATGGC
>NZ_JAYRVJ010000190.1:0-4333 GCF_041918635.1 Promineifilum sp. (SeqCode) | reverse complement strand
GCGTCGTCAAAGTGCGCTGACATATGCTCTAACAGGGCCAGTGGCCGTGTTACCGTCGCCGCCGGGAGGGGCGCGATGGTTGGCAGCTTCAGGAACTGCGGTGGCGTCGTCGGGTCGGGCGCCCGGGCCGGCACGACGCGAAACTGCATGATTTGGCCGGTCGAAGCTCCGTCGGCCACGGGGAAATCGATGCCGGGAGCGCCGCCGCCAAACGGCTCGTCCGGGCCGATGTTGCCCAGGACGTAGTTGCCCAACGGCACGTTGGTAAAGTCGACGATGATGTCGGCGCGCTCCGCCGGGCTCATCAGGAGATGGTTGCCGTAGGTGGTCGTCAGGTTAACCGGCGCGGCCAAAAAGCCACCCTCGTTACCGATCTGCCACACCTCGACGCCGGGAATGGCGCTGAAGTCCAGAATCAGAAAGCGCGAGTCGCAGCCGTTGAGCACGCGGAAGCGATAGCGCCGCTGCTCGACGTTCAGGAACGGCCAGGTGTTGCCGTTGACTATGATCATGTTGCCAAAGAACTCAGGATTCCAAATCGGCGAGATGTCGCTGGTCGGGATGTACGGGCCGGCGATGCCATCAAAGAACTCGCGCGTGTCCGGATAGAAGAGGCTGCCATCGTTGTTGAAAGAGCGATCCTGGATGGCCAGCGGGATCTCGTAATAGACCTTGTTCGACGGGAATTTGTCGTTCTCTTTAGGGGCCGGGCCGGGTAGGACAGCCCGCGTGCCGAAACGCGAGTCGAGCACAACGTCACCCGGGCCGCCGCGGATGATGAAGAAGCCGGCCGGGCCGGCATAGACGTTCAGTCGAGTCATGCCCAGCGTATGATCATGGTACCAGACAGTCGAGGCGCGCTGGGCGTTGGGATACTGGAAGGTGGCGTAGCCGGGTCCCCAAGCCACGTTGAATTTCTGCGCCGCCTTGGCCTTGAAGAAGTCGTACCAGGTGCCTTTAGTGGCATAGCCGGCGGGAATATTGGTCGCGTCCGGTAAGTACCACGCTTCGGCGTAGCCATCGCTCTCGTCGCCAATCTTCACCGCGCCGTGGACGTGGGTGACGATGGGCACAGGGCCGGTGTACGGCCCCGGTGTGCTGGCAAATGTCGGCCGCGTGTCGCGTCCGGCCAGGCCGCCCGGTGGGTTGGCCCAGTGCAGCGTTGGATCGACAGGCAACAGATGGGGTAGGAATTTGCCGGCGCCGTCCTTGAGGTCATTAATCCACTTGATGCGCACTGGATGGTTGGCTTTGGCTTCGATGGTCAGCGATGGGGCATTATGAATCAGTAGCCCCCGCTTGCTATCAGATTTGATCGCGCCGTAGCCCCAAACAGTAGTGGTGGGCATACCGACCGGGAGAATCTGCTGAGTGATCTGCCGCATGGAGATCTCGTAATAATCGACGGGTTTGCCCTTCTGCTTGATCGTCCCGGCGCGGGGCATCACCGGCGGGATGAGTAGCGGCGTGACGAACTTGGCGACGGACGGTGGATCCAGCGTGCCGCCGGGGATGGCCTGACCATGCACCAGCTTGGGCGGGCCGAACCGGGTGGTAATGAACAGGCCGAGCGTCGAGGCGCTTGCCAACTTTAGAAACTCGCGTCTTGATATCATGCTGTGCCTCCTGGCCATGAGCAGTATCTGGCAATACCACTGCAATGGGCCGACCTTCGCCTAATCAGTCACTAGATAGGCAGATGGTCGGCAACAGACTTAGAATCGGTTCTTGAGGACTAAGGTTCGGTCGCTACCGTCACTCCTCCTTGACGCCACTACGCTTCACAGGCCTGCTTGCGTAGTTCGTCAAAGCCCTTCCTGTGACCAGGAAAGGTCGGTTGCGCGCAATAGAACTGAACATGCTTATGATAATTGACCGGCGGTTGCGATATCAAGCCTATTTGTCACCCATTCGTTAGTCATTTGTCATAGAATTTCGACTCTTATACGTATATCCCTTCGTCTTATCCCAGCCTGGTTGGTAATTTTAGAAGGTCGGCTTTTGACAACGATACAGATCTGTATATACTGCTGCCCATCCGATGCAGACGTGAGGAGATGCAAATGAACTACGGCATATTGGGTTCAGGAATAGTGGGACAGTCAATTGGCGCGGCACTGGCCGCGCAGGGGCACAGCGTCGTGCTGGGCACGGGCGACCCGGCGCGGCTGGACGACAGCAAGGGGTACGCGGGTACGCTGCGCGAGTGGCTGGCCGGGGCGGGGCCGAACGCCCGCGTGGGCGCGTTCGCCGAGGCAGCGGCGCACGGCGAGGTGCTGGTCAATGCGACGGCCGGGCTGGCCTCCGTGGACGTTCTGCGTGGGGTTGAGACTCACCTGGACGGCAAGACGCTCATCGACATCTCCAACCCGCTCGACTTCTCCGGCGGGATGCCTCCCGCGGTGCGGACGTATGAGGGCGGCGCGTCCCTGGCTGAGGAGATTCAGGCCACATTTCCCGGCCTGAGGGTCGTCAAGACGCTCAATACGCTGACCGCCTCGCTGATGGTCAATCCGCGCCAGTTGGCGGACGGCGACCACAGCGTGTTCCTGGGCGGCAACGACGCGGTGGCCAAGGCGCAGGCGACGGAGATGCTGCGCGGCTTTGGCTGGACGGACATTATCGACCTGGGCGACTTGTCCGCGGCGCGTGGGCTGGAACTCTGGCTGCCGCTGTGGCTCCGGCTGTTCGGCGTGCTGGGCGCGCCGATGTTCAATCTGAAGATCGTGCGGTAGGGGCGCACCTGCGTGTGCGCCCTGGGGCAGACACGCAGGGTGCGCCCTGGGGCAGACACGCAGGGTGCGCCCTGGGGCAGACACGCAGGTCTGCCCCTACCATTTACATCGTTCGCGTCGCCATAAAAATGAGAACTGATAGCGCGCCGGCGATTAGCAGGCCGACCAGCATGATGACCAGGCCAGCCCGCTTGCGCGGCGTGAGGATGGCGACGGCCGCCCCAACTACGGCCAGAACAAGCCCCAACAGGATAACGAACGTAATAGGAATGCCGGTAAACATAAGTAGCTCCGTGAGGATACCGCGCCTGATCATGGGAAGCAAACGGGCATCGCGCGGATTTGCTTGTTGCCAATTTAGGGTTCATGCTCTATGATTTCCACCCAATTGGGTGGCTTGGGGCCGGCCTTCTGGAAGCACAGTTCCCACCTGTGCTGCTCGCCTGAGGAAGAGGGGCGAGCGCCGGCATCCCGGAGCCACCGCGGCGAGCATACGCCACCAACCAGCCAACGCGGCGTACCATCGTTGCCCGCCCGGCTCCCGCCGGGCTTCGCCCTCAGGAGGCGTCCCGGGTTGCCCATCCGGCGCGCCAGTCGCTCATTCTACCTATCGTTGTGGCGTCAAACGAATAGCGGTCAGGAACCGGCGAACGCTCGGCGTTCGGCGCGTCTCCCGGCCGGGAGGAATGGCAGGGCGGCAGTGGCGTGGGAAGCACGTTTACAAGTCAATCGGAAGTGAACAGTTCGCAAAACGACGACGGCTTTGGCCGACATGAGGAGAAGGAGTCATGTTGAAGACACGATGGAGTATGTTGATTGTTCTGTTGATCGCCGCCTTGATGCTGGCGGCGTGCGGCGGCGGCGGCGCAACCGGCGATACGACCGGCGACACCACGGGCGAAGCGGCGGCTACCGAAGTCCCGGCTGAGGAAGCGGCGGCCACAGAGGCCCCCGCCGAGGAAGCCGCCCCCACCGAAGCGCCGGCTGAGGAAGCGGCGACGGAGGCCCCCACGGAGGAGGCCGCGGCGACCGAGGCCCCCACCGAAGAAGCGGCGGCGACTGAAGCGCCGACGGAGGCCGCGGCTGTGGCCCAGGTGACCGAGACGCCGGCGGCGACGGCCGACCCGGCCGCCGCACCCACGGCGGTCACCGTCGTCGGCCTGGGCGATACGCTACAGGCGGTGCGCGATCGGGGCGTCCTGCGCTGCGCCGGCAACCAGTCCGTGCCCGGCTTCGGCTACATCAACCCCGACACCAACGAGTTTGAAGGGTTTGACATCGACTTCTGCCGGGCGCTGGCGGTGGCCGTCCTGGGCGACCCCACGGCCATCGAAGTTCGTCCGACGACGGCCAACGAGCGCTTCCCCGTCCTGCAGTCAGGCGAGGTGGACGTGCTCTTCCGCAACACCACCTGGACGATCAGCCGCGACACGTCGCTGGGCCTGGACTTCGCCCCGACGACCTTCTATGACGGCCAGGGCATGATGGTGCGGGCCGATAGCGGCATCGAGACGCTGGAAGACCTGGACGGCGGCACCATCTGTGTCCAGTCGGGCACGACGACAGAGAAGAACCTGGCCGACGTTTTCCGCGCCCGC
>NZ_JAYRVJ010000189.1:0-18418 GCF_041918635.1 Promineifilum sp. (SeqCode) | reverse complement strand
GGACAGCGCCAGCAGGTGCGGGATGAAGTAGCGCGCCTGGTTCATGATGGCGATGAGCAGTTCGCGCGACTCCGGGTCGTCGCCGAAGCCGACGTGGACGTGCATGCCGAAGATGAGCAGTTGCCGGGCCACGCCCTGCATATCGTCCAGCAGTTCCTTGTAGCGCGTACCCTCGGTGATAACCTGGTCTTCCCAACGGGCGAAAGGGTGAGTGGAGGCGGCGGCGATCAGCAGGCCGTTCTCGTCGGCCAATTCCAGCACGTCGCGCCGCAACCGGACGATCTCCCCGCGGGCCTCCTTGATGTTGCGACAGATGTGGCTGCCCACTTCCACCTGCGACTGCATCAACTCCGGCTTCAGGTCGAGCTTCTTCGGCCGCGTCTGGTCCTGCGTCAGCAGTTCGCTGATGTAGGTGTGCAGATCGCGCGTTTCGGGGTTGATGATCTGGTATTCTTCCTCGATGCCGAGGGTCAGCGGTTGGGTTGGGACGGCCATCTTTCTCTTCCTCCGGATCAGGCTGCTGGGCGAGAATTATAGCATGAGCGCGCCGCGCCGCTATTTTGACTGGCGGCCGGCGGCCAGTCCGCGCAGGTAGTCCACCAGCAGCCGCACGCCAAAGCCCGTGCCGCCCACCGGCGTATAGTCGCCGCTCTTCTCGGCCAGGGCCACGCCGGCGATGTCGAGGTGCGCCCACGGGTAATCAGTGAACTCCTTCAGGAAGACGGCCGACGTGCCCACGCCGCCGAAGCGCCCGCCGCTGTTCTTCATGTCGGCCACCTCGGACTTGATCGCCCGGCGGTAATCGTCGTAGAGCGGCAGCGGCCAGAGGCGCTCGTAGGTGGCGTCGGCCGCGCGCAACAGCCGGTCGCGCAACCCGTCATCGTTGCAGAAGATACCTGCCGCCACGCCGCTGCCCAGCGCGACGACGCACGCCCCGGTCAGCGTCGCCAGGTCGATGACCGCGTCCGGCTGGTACTGTGCCGCGTGCACCAGCGCGTCGGCCAGTACCATGCGCCCCTCCGCGTCGGTGCTGATGATCTCGATCGTCTTGCCATTGCTGGCGGTGATAATGTCGGCCGGCCGGTAGGCGTTGGCGTCGGGCATGTTCTCGGTGCAGGGGGTAATAGCGATAACGCGCAGCGGCAGGTTGAGCCGGCCGACGGCTTCCATCGCCCCCAGCACGGCCGCCGCGCCGCCCATGTCGCTCTTCATCTCCCCCATTCGCTCACTCGGCTTGATGGAAATACCGCCGGTGTCGAAGGTGATACCCTTGCCGACAAGGACGACGGTCGGCGCGTCCGTCCGGTCAACGTTATGCTCCAGGATGATGAACTGCGGCGGCTCGCCCGCGCCCTGGGCCACGGCCAGATAGGCCCCCATCTTGCGCTCGGCGGCCCAGGCGCGGTCGCCAACGGTGATACCCAGCCCATGGGCCGCGGCGATAGTTCGCGCCGCTTCGGCCAGCCGCGTCGGGGTGGCGACGTTGGGCGGCATGTTGACCAGATCGCGGGCCAGCGCTACGCCCGCGGCCACCGCCTCGGCCACCCGCGCCGCGGCGGAGATGGCCCCCACGCGCCGGTTGTCATATTCCACGATGGTCAGCGCCTCGATCTCGTTGGCCGGCTCCTTCTTCTTCGGCGCGTCGAAGCGGTAGGCCGCCAGCAGCGCTCCCTCGACCGTCGCCTGGGCCGCCGCGGCCACGTCAAGGCCGCCAAAGCCCGCGCCGTGGACGATGGTCGCCACGTGACGCGCGTTCAGGTCGCGGGCGCGCTTGACGCCGGCCGCTGAGGCGCGCCGCACCCCTTCCAGGTCGAAGCTGTCGGCCTTGCCCAGCCCTACGACCAGCACGCGCCGGGCCGGAATGGCCCCGCGCGGATAGAGCACGGCCACTTCGCCCGCCTTGCCCTTCAAATCGCCGCCGGCGATCAGGTCGCTGATGGCCCCGCCCAGCGCGTTATCGACAGCGCCCGTCGCTCCGGCCGGCGCGGTCACTCCCTCGAAGAGATTAACGATCAGGGTGTCGGCCCCGCTCGCTTCGATACTGCCTTGTTCAACGTTAACGTCCATTGTGTGTCTCCCGGTTGCGGCTGGAATAGTGCGCCGCGCGAACGCAATTCTATCTTGACCCCCGCGCAACCGCACATGCAAGAATGGGACGCTGATGACGCAGATTGAACGCTGATTTTCGCGGATGGCGGCAATGAGCGTTGAAATCAGCGTCCCATTCTTCTATTCGACAACGCCGCCTCGCGCCGCTATTCTCCTCTGCGGACGTGGTCGTGAGGCTGCGGCCTATCTCGCAGGGAGGTAAGCACATGAGACTCCTGATCATCGGCGGCACGCGCTTTCTGGGGCGCGCGCTGGTGGACGAGGCCCGCGCCGCCGGGCACGAGGTCACGCTGTTCAACCGCGGCCGGTCGAACCCCGCGCTCTACCCCGACGTGGAGCAGTTGCACGGCGACCGGGACGGCGAACTGGACGTTCTGGCCGGCCGGCGTTGGGACGCAGTCATCGACACCTGCGGCTACGTACCTCGCGTAGTGCGCGCGGCGGCCGACTTCCTGGCCGGGGCGGTCGAACACTACACCTTCATCTCCAGCCTGTCCGTCTACGCGGAGCCGCTGGCCGCCAATACCGACGAGAGCGGCCCGCTGGCGACGACGCCCGACGAGACGGTGGAGGAGATCACCGGCGAGACCTACGGCCCGCTGAAGGCGCTGTGCGAGCGGGCGGCGATGGAGGGCATGGGCGGCCGGGCGCTGCTGGTGCGCTCCGGCCTCATCGTCGGGCCGCACGACGGCAGCGACCGGTTCAACTACTGGCCGGCGCGCGTGGCCCGCGGCGGCGAGGTGCTGGCCCCCGAATCGCCCGATTACGGCGTGCAGTTCATCGACGTGCGCGATCTGGCCCGCTGGACGCTGCGGGCGACTGAACAGCGCCTCGTCGGGCCGTACAACGTCACCGGGCCGGAGCGCCCCCTGCCGCTGGGCCGGCTGCTGGACACCATCCGCGACGTAACCGGCAGCGACGCCCGCTTCACGTGGGTCAATGGCGCGTTTCTGGTGACTCACGAGGTCGGCCCGTTCGTGGAGATGCCTTTGTGGGTTCCAGATGACTTCGGCGGCTTCAACAGTTTCAGCATCGACCGCGCCTTGGCGGCCGGGCTGGCGTTCCGCCCGGCGGTCGAGACGGTGCGCGACACGCTGGCTTGGCTGGCGACGCGCCCGGCGGATCACGTCTGGCGGGCCGGCCTGTCGGCCGAGCGCGAGGCCGAACTGCTGCGCCAATGGCATGCCACGCAGGCCGCCGTGAATTAGTCCACTGCCCAGTTTCGAGTAGAATACACTCACCCATCTATAAACCCATTGAAGGAGTGTCGCATGTTAGTCGGCGTACCCAAAGAGATCAAAGACAACGAATACCGCGTCGCCATGACGCCCGCCGGGGTGCAGCAACTCATCGAAAAAAGGCATCAAGTCCTCGTGGAAACCTGCGCTGGCGACGGCAGCCGCTTTACCGATGAACAGTACGTGAAGGTCGGGGCCAAGATCGTGCCCACGGCCGCCGACGCCTGGGGCGCGGAGATGGTCGTGAAGGTCAAGGAACCCATTGCCGTCGAGTACCCCTTCCTGCGCGATGACCTGCTGTTGTTCACCTACCTCCACCTGGCGGCCGAAGAGAAGCTGACACACGCCATGATCGAGTCCGGCGTGACCGGCATCGCCTATGAAACCGTGGAAGCGCCGGACGGCAGCCTGCCGCTGCTAACGCCGATGAGCGAGGTCGCCGGGCGCATGGCTATCCAGGTCGGCGCGCACTTCCTGGAGCGGTCGCACCTGGGCCGGGGCATGTTGCTGGGCGGCGTGGCCGGCGTGCCGGGGGCCAACGTCGTCATCATCGGCGGCGGCGTCGTGGGCAGCAACGCCGCCCACATCGCCCTGGGCATGGGCGCGCACGTCACCATCCTCGATACCGACCTGGATCGGCTGCGCTTCCTGGAGAACGTGCTCCACGGCCGTCTGACCACCGTCGCCTCGAATTCCTACAACATCGCCGAGGCGGTCGCCAACGCCGACCTGGTTGTCGGCGGCGTGCTCATCAAGGGCGCGCGCGCGCCGCGGCTGGTGACCCGCGACATGGTCAGCACCATGCGCCAGGGCAGCGTCATCGCCGACGTGGCTGTCGATCAGGGCGGCTGCGTCGAGACGATCCACGTGACCACCCACTCCGATCCGGTCTATGTCATCGATGGCGTCGTTCACTACGGCGTCGCCAACATGCCCGGCGCGGTTCCGCGCACCAGTACGCTGGCGCTAAGCAACGCCACACTGCCCTACGTCCTGCGCCTGGCCCGGCTGGGCGCGGAAGCGGCCATGGCCGAGAATCCTGGCCTGGCCAAGGGACTGAACATCTATCGCGGCCAGGTCACGTATGAAGCCGTGGCGCAAGCGTTCAATCTACCCTACGTCGCCTACGAGGCGTAGCTCCACACCGACCGCTCACCGGCTTCATCCGTGGATCTACTCGCCATCACCGCCCAACTATTCGTCTTGAACGGGACGCCCCAGGAACCCGGCGAGGTTCCGGGCGTCCTGTCTCGCCCCGCGCCCCAGAAGGCGGCGCGGGGCCGGGAGCGCGACTTTCTCTTCGCCCACCTGACGCTCGCTGGCGCGCCGGATCAGACGGCCGATCTCAGCCGCGAGTTGGTGGAAGGGCTGAGCCGGCGCTTCTTCGCCGTGTCGGGCAGCGTCACGTCGGCCCTGCGGCGGGCGGTGATCGAGACAAACGAGGAATTGTTGCGCCACAACCTGGGCGGTAAGTCAACAACGCGCGAGGGGGCGCTGACGTGCGCCGTGCTGCACGGCCAGGAGTTATACACCCTGCAAGTCGGCGAGGGGCTGGCCTTTCTGGGCCACAACTTCGGCGTGGAGCGGCTGCCCGTTCACCCGCCGCGCACACTGACGCCCCTCGGCCGCACCGCCGGCATCGACATCCGCTTTGCCTACCACCAGCTCCAGAGCGGCGACATGATGCTGCTGGCCGATCCGCGCCTGTCCCCGCTGACCGGGACGACGCTGGCTCCTGTGCTGGTGGATACGGAGATCGAAAGCGGGCTGGAGGCGCTGGTAGACGTGGTCGGCGGCGACACGGCCCGGCTGCTGCTGGTGGAGTTCGCCGACGAGATTCCGCCGACGCTGCCCCTGACCTTCCAGCACAGCAAGAAGCCCGCCGCCGGGGCGCGCCCCTCGCCGGCCGCGCCCGCGTCCCGACCGGCAGCCGCGCCAGCCGCGGCGCTCGTCCAACCGAAACGCGCCGCCGACGCGCCAACGCCGCCCACCCCCACCGCCGAGACCCAAGAGCTTCTGGCAGAACCGGACATTCCGCCGGCCGCACCGGAAACGTCCGACGCTCAGGCGCGTCTGGAGACGGGCGCACGGCGCGCGGCGGCCACGTCGGCGCGCGGCCTGTCGCGCTTTACCGGCTGGCTGGCTTACGTGTTGGGCCGGCTGCGGCGCGAGGGCGAGGCGACCGAAACGCCCATTAACTGGGCGCTGCCGGCGATGGCGGCGCTAATCATCCCCGTCATCATCGCCGCCGTCATCACCAGCGTCTACCTCCAGCGCGACAACGTGGCTCGCCTGGCCGTGGTCAAGCAGCAGATGGGCGAGGCGCTGGCCCAGGCCGAGACGGCCGGCGACCCGGCCGGCTCGCGGGCGGGCTATGAGACGGTTCTGGCGCTGGCCGATGAGGCGGACGAACTGCGCGCCGACGACGGCGAGGTGGCGCGGATGCGCGCCACGGCCCGCGACGCGCTTGATCAACTGGACGGGGTGACGCGCATGACGGCCCGCTCCTTCTTCCAGTACGAGGAGGGAACCAACCTGACCGGCGTTACCCTGCGCGGGACGGAAGGCGGCATCGCCGTGCTGGACGAGGCTGCCAACCGCGTCCTCTTCCACGCCACGGACGAGACCTTTATGGATTTAACGGCCGAGGAGCCGTCGATCATCGCCTACAACGGGCAGCCCATCGGCACGGAGGTCATCGGCCCGCTGGTCGATCTGACCTGGCTGGCCGGCAGCGCGGCCGAGACGCGCGACGGCATCACCATGCTCGACCGGACGGGGGTGGTGTTCAGCTACTACCCGAACCTGGGCGACATCCGCGGCGAGCGACTGGGTAACAGCAGCGGTTGGCAGGAGCCGGTGGCGCTGGCCTCCTACCTCGGCCGCCTCTACGT
Source organism: Promineifilum sp. (SeqCode) (assembly GCF_041918635.1). NCBI lineage: Bacteria > Bacillati > Chloroflexota > Ardenticatenia > Promineifilales (SeqCode) > Promineifilaceae (SeqCode) > Promineifilum (SeqCode) > Promineifilum sp. (SeqCode). The sequence goes on along the minus strand of NZ_JAYRVJ010000189.1, from coordinate 12,177 downwards.
GCTCGACACGGGCGCGCAGCAGATCTGGAAGTACTTCGCCGACAATGGCTTCACCCAGTCGGCCGACGATCCGGCCATCTTCTTCAGCGCTCAGATGGGGCTGGATCAGGCCGTGGACTTCGACCTCTACTCAGAGGATGGCAGTCTGGTGGTCATCTACAGTGACGGCCGCATCCGCTACTACGACACGCGCTCCGGGCGCATCCAGTGGGACGAGAACACGCTGCTGCAAAGCGGGCTGACCACGCCGCTGGTCTCGCCCGTGGCCGTCAAGCTGGTCGGTCGCGGATTGAACGCCTCGGTGTTCGTCCTCGACCCGGGCAGCAGCCGGCTCGTCCAGCTCAGCCGCGGCGGCACGGTGCTGACACAGTTCCGCATCCTGGATGAGACGGGGGATGAGGTGCTCAGCGAGGCGACCGACTTCGCCATCGTCGACTCGCCACTCAGCGTGTTCGTTGTCGCTGGCAACGAGATCTACCTGGCCGAGCGGTAAGAGGCTCACGCAAAGAACGCTAAGAAAACCAAAAACGCAAAGAGGAATTCATGATTTCTTCTTTGCGTTCTTTGCTTCTTTGCGCTCTTTGCGTGAGCTCTTCTATTTGCCGCTGAAGCGAGGCTCGCGCTTTTCCAGGAAGGCCATCACCCCTTCGCGGCTGTCGGCGCTGCGGCCGGTCACTTCTTGTAGGTGCGCCTCATAGGCCAGCGCTTCATCCAGCGTCATCTCCCAACTGCGGTTCATGGCCCGCTTGGTCAGCCCAAAGGCCAGCGTCGGCCCATCGGCCAGTTGGCGCGCCCAGGCGGCGGTGATCTCCGGCAGTTGCGCCGCCGGCACGACCCGGTTGACCATGCCCCACTCCAGCGCCTGCGCCGCCGGCACACGCTCGGCGGTGAGGGCCATCTCGTAGGCCCGCGCGTAGCCGATCAGCCGGGGCAGGAACCAGTTTGCGCCGCTGTCGGGGATGAGGCCGACACGGCTGAAGGCCAGCATGAAGCTGGCGTTGTCGGCGGCGATGCGGATGTCGGCCGCCAGGGCCACACCGCAGCCCGCGCCGGCAGCGATGCCGTTGATCGCGCCGATGATCGGCTTCTCCAGCGTGGTCATCTGCCGGATGAGCCGGTGATAGCCGTGGCGCAGGTGCTCGCCGATGGAGACGGCTTCGGCCCGCCCGTGGAAGTCACTGAGGTCCTGGCCAGAGGAGAAGCCACGCCCCGCGCCGGTAAGAACAATACAGCGCACGACGCCGTCCCGCCCGGCGGCCTTAAAGGCGTCGGTCGTCTCGCCGATCATCTGGTCGTTGAACGCATTTAGCTTGGCCGGCCGGTTCAGCGTGATCGTGGCAATGCCGCCAGCGACTTCATACAGGATCGTCTCGTAGCTCATAGGTGGCCCCACTGCGCCTATGCGCGTCCTCTTAATCTGCGAAATCTGTGGATTCTTCTAGAATGGCAGGTCGGGATCGATCTCGTCGTCCTCGCCCATGTCGCCCCCATCATCCTCGACGACGTACTCGTAGGGCAACGCGACCCACAGCAATAGCAGTTGCCCCTCATCCACTTGAGTCAGGCGCATGGCGACCACGTCCACCTGCTGGCGCATGCGCAGATCGTCGGGGTAGTCCAGGCGCACCGGCCGGCCCTGCTTCCAGGCCACTTCGGAGCGCTCCACAATGTCATTACCGTTGCCCGTTCGCAATTGGACAAGGGCGACGTCGGTCTCTTCCGGCCCTTCGTAGATTGATTGGACCCAACCATGTGGATGGGGCATGAAATCCGGCGTCGGGCCTTCGATGATGGTGATGAGTTCGGGTTCCATCGGGGGTTTAACCTTCCGTTCGTTTCGTGGCTGCCGGACAATACTACTGAGGATTGAACGCTCATGCAAATGCGGAAGGAAGAATCCGCAGATTACGCAGATTTTTCTTTAATCTGTGTAATCCGTGAAATCTGTGGATGCTCTTCTTAGCGGCGAAGCAGGGAGCGCCGGGTGCGGGGGAGTGGGGCCACGGCCGTGGGAGGCTGCATCCACGCTTCGAGCGCGGTCAGTTGCTCGCGTGTGCCCAGCACGATGAGTTGATCCCCGGCTTCCAGCAGCGTCGCGGCGCGGGGCGTAATGGTCGAGCCGCCTTCCCGGCGGACAACGGCGACGATGGTAACCCCGATGCGCTCGCGCACGTTCGCCTGGCCGATAGTCGTGTGGCAAAGCGGCGATTCCTCCGGCAGCACCAGTTCTTCCAGCCAGAGCTCCTGGCCATTGTCGAGCGTCACCACGTCCAGGAAGTCAGTCACGTGTGGCCGGACGATGATGTTGGCCATATGCTGGCCGCCAATGCGGTGGGGCGAGACGACGCGGTTGGCCCCCGCCTGACGCATCTTGCGCTCGTTCTCCCGGTTGGCGCTGCGGGCGACGATGAACAGGTTGGGGTTCAGGGCGTGGGCGGAAAGGACGACGAACAGATTCACCGCGTCGTCGCCCGTCGTCACCAGCAAGCCGGCGGCGCGCTCCACGCCGGCGGCGCGCAGCATGTCGTCGCTGGTGGCGTCTCCCTCCAGCACGAGCAGCCCCTCGGCGCGCGCCATCTGGGCCAACTCGGCGTCCTTCTCGATGATGACCAGTTCGTAGCCGCTATGCGTCAGCGCGTTGCGGGCGCTGCCGCCGACGCGGCCGTAGCCGCAGATGATGATGTGATCCGTCAATTCCTCGATCAATCGTTGCATGCGTCGCCTCGCCAACTGCCCGCTGAAATCCCGCATCACGAAGCCCACCACCGTGCTGAGCGCGAAGCCCAACACGCCAACGCCCAGGAACAGCAGCACGATGGTGAACAACCGCCCCGCCGCCGACAGAGGTCGCACCTCGCCAAAGCCGGTGGTCGTCAGCGTGATGGCGGTCATGTAGAACCCTTCGATAAAGGTGTAATCTTCCAACTCCATGTAGCCCAGTGTGCCCACCAGCAAGAGAGCCACCGTGAAGAGGATGAGTCGCCAAATGCGCCCTTGGGTCGTGGACGGTTGCATGATGCGCTCCAGGCTACCGCGCCCGCAGGGCCACGGCGCGAGCCTCGTTCTGGCGGCGTCTGTGCCACTCCATGGTTCGCCGGATGCCCTCGCGGTGGGGCGTCGGCTGCGCGCCGAAAGCGACCACGAAGCGGCTCCCATCGACGACGAACGGCCGGTCGAACTGGTGCAACATCTGGCGCAGCCAGTCCGCTTCCGGGCTGACGACGCTGCGCACGGCCAGCCCCAGCCGGCCACGGACGCGCAGGCGCGGCGCGGTTGCCGCCTCGGCGTAGACCAGCTTGACGAACTCGCGCACCGGCAGGGCCGGCGCGCCGGGGATGTGCCACACCTTGCCCCACGCCTCCTCTCGCCCGGCCAGCGCGACCAGGCCGCGGGCGAAGTCATCCACGTACGTGTAGCTGTGTGGCGCGTCCACGTCGCCGATGACGACGGTCGGCCGGCCTAGCAAGGCCGCTTCAAAGTCTACACCGGGCCAGACGTGGCGCGAGTGCGGCCCATAGCAGTGGGCGGCGCGGCCGATGACGGCGCGCACGCGCCCGGCGGTGTGGGCCTCGGCAACAAGCGCGGCCGCCGCCTGATGGACACGCCCCGCCGCGCTCACCGGCCGCAGTGGCGCGTCTTCGGCCAGCGGGCCGGTGGCCGGGCCATAAGAGTCCATGTTGCCGGCCATGACCAGCAGCGCGCCCGCTCCGGCCGCGGCATCGATGATGTGGCGGGTGATGGGGAGCAACAAGCCGTAGTCGCGGCTAGGGTGGATGCAATGGTAGATGACGGCCGCACCCTGGCAGGCGCGGCGCAAGCTGTCGGGCGCCACGGCTTCGGCGACGACCACCGGAACGCGCGACGGCAGGAAGGGGATGCGCCCGCTGCGGTTGACGGCGCGCAGGGCGACCGGCCGCTCCATCAACAGCCGGACGACAGCGCTGCCCACGCTGCCGCTGCCGCCCAGCACGACGTGCACTCCCGCTTCGGCACTCATCAGAGCAAGTATAGCCTCAATCAGGGGATTGACAGGCTATCAGGCAGCCTTATAATGAATGGACAAGCGAATAGTTTCCTGAACCGGGAGGAGTAGGCGCCCGGCGCGCTGACAGAGAAAGCGGGACCACCGGCTGCAAGTCCCCTCCAGCGCAGGAGCGCCGAAGGTCGCCCGGCTGGCTGCCGAAGAACGGGGCATCGCCCTCAGTAGACCGGCACGGGAGCGCCCGTTAGCGCGCCGCCCCGATGATGGTTGGGGCCTGAGCGCGCCGGAGCAGTCCGGCGAACTGAGGTGGTACCGCGGAAGCAAAGCCCTTTCGTCCTCAAGTGACGATGGGGCTTTTTATGTGGCGGTATCTTGCCATGGAGGTAGGCGACATGACTTTGGCCAAGCAGTACGACCCGCGGGCGGCCGAGCCCGCGCTCCAGACCGATTGGGATGCGACCGGCCTGCATCACTTCCAAGCGGACGACGGCGACCGGCCCGTCTACGCCATCGACACGCCGCCCCCTTCAGTGTCGGGCCACTTGCACCTGGGGCACGTTTACTCCTATGCCCACGCCGACTTCTTCGCCCGCTTCCGGCGCATGAACGGCGACAACGTCTTCTACCCCATGGGCTTCGACGACAACGGCCTGCCGACCGAGCGGCTGGTGGAGCGGCTGCGCGGCGTGCGCGCCGTCGAGATCGGCCGCGCCGCCTTCATCCGCGAGTGCCTGGCGGTCAGCGAGGCCGCCGAGCGCGACTACGAGGCGCTATGGCGGCGGTTGGGCCTGTCCATCGACTGGCGCTACACCTATCGCACCATCGACGAGGAGTCGCGCCGCATCGCGCAGTGGGGCTTCCTCGATCTGCTACGCCGCGGTCTGGCCTACCGGCAGCAGTCGCCAACCATCTGGTGCCCTGAGTGCCGCACAGCCATCGCCCAGGCCGAACTCAACGACCTGGAGCGGCAAACGACCTTCTACACCCTCACCTTTGGCCTCGACGAGGGCACGCTGCCCGTCGCCACCACGCGTCCCGAGCTGCTGCCGGCGTGCGTGGCCGTCTTCGTCCATCCCGACGACGCGCGCTACCGCGACCTGGTCGGCCGCCGCGCCCTCGTCCCCTTCTTCGGTCAGGATGTGCCCATCCTGGCCGATCCGGCGGCCGACCCGCGCAAGGGTACGGGCGCGGTGATGTGCTGCACCTTCGGCGACACGGCCGACGTGGCCTGGTGGCGCGCCCACAACCTGCCGCTGATCGAGACCATCGACCGCGATGGCCGCCTGACCGACGCCGCGGCTCCCTTCGCCGGCCTGACGACCGAGGACGCCCGGCGCGAGATCGCCGCGGCGCTGGCCCGACGCGGCTTGCTGCTCGACGCCCAACCGCTGAGCCAGACCGTTCGCGTCCACGAGCGCTGCGACACGCCGGTGGAGTATCTCACCAGCCAACAGTGGTTCATCCGGGTGCTCGACGACCGGCAAGCGTTTCTCGACGCGGGAGAGCGCATCGCCTGGCATCCGGCGCACATGGGCGCGCGCTACCGGCAGTGGGTGGAAAACCTGAGTTGGGACTGGTGCATCTCGCGGCAGCGCTACTTCGGCGTGCCCTTCCCCCTCTGGTATTGCGCCGACTGCGGCGAGCCGCTGCTGCCCGACCAGACCGACCTGCCCATCGACCCGGCCGAGCAGCAGCCCAAGCGCCCCTGCGCCTGCGGCGGGACGGAGTTCCGGCCAGAGACGGACGTGATGGACACCTGGGCCACCTCCTCGCTGACGCCGCAGATCGTCGGTCGCTGGCTGAGCGACCCGGCGCTCTACCGGCGCATTTTCCCCATGGCGCTGCGCCCGCAGGCCCACGAGATCATCCGCACCTGGGCCTTTTACACCATCGTGCGCTCCCACTACCACGCCGGCGAACTGCCCTGGACGGCCGTCGCCATCTCCGGCTGGGGACTCGCCCCGGAAGGGACGCAGAAGCTCAGCAAGAGCCGCGGCGGCGGACCGGTGGGGCCGATGGAGACGCTGGACAAGCACTCGGCTGATGCCGTGCGCTACTGGGCAGCCGGCGCGGGCCTGGGGCGCGACGCCGTCATCGATGAGGATCGCATCGAGTCGGGCGACAAGTGGGTGACCAAGCTGTGGAACGTGGGCCGCTTCGCCGAGCGCTTCCTGGCTGGCTACATGCCGCCGGCCGAGACGCCGGCCGGGACGACGACGGCCGACCGCTGGCTGCTGGCGCGGGCGGGCCAACTGGCGGCGGCGGTGACGCGGGCCTTCGAGCAGTACGATTACGCTACGGCCCGCAGCGAGATTGAGACCTTCTTCTGGCGCGATCTGGCCGATAATTATCTGGAGATGGCGAAGAAGCGACTGTACGACGGCGGTGAGGACGAGGAGGGGGCGCGATTTGCCCTCTACCACGGGCTGCTGACGATGCTGAAGCTGCTGGCCCCGCTACTGCCCCACGTCACGGACGCACTCTATCGCGCGCTGTTCGCAGCGACGGATGGGGCCGCCTCGATTCACGCTTCGGCGTGGCCGCGGTTGGGCAACCGCTTCGACGATGCCGCGGCCCTGCGCGCCGGCGAGACGCTGCGCGACATCGCCACAACCGTGCGCCGGTTCAAGAGCGAACGCGGCCTGTCGTTGGGCGCGGAGGTGAGCGCGCTGCACGTGACCGGCGGGGACGCGGCGCTGCGCGGGGCGACGGCCGACCTGCTCAGCATCACGCGCGCCCGAGCCGTTTACTTCGACGGCGAGGGGCAGGTGGCGGTGCGGATTGAAGAATAGGACGCAGATGACGCAGATTGGAACGCTGATTGACGCTGATAAGCGTATCTGATGTCTTATCTGCGAAAATCAGCGCGAGAATCCGCGTCATTTGCGTCCTATTCTTCCTTCCGGTCGAGTATCAACCAGGTGAAAGGGAACGCATGGCGCTCATCGGCCGGGTGCGTCTCGCGGTAGACCTCGCGCCACTCGGCCGGGTCGTAGGCCGGGAAGAACACGTCCCCCTCGGCCGTGCCGTGCACCTCGGTCAGGTAGAGGCGACCGACCACCGGCAGCAGGGCGCGAAACAGCTCCGCGCCGCCGACGATGATGACCTCCTCGGCGTCGCCCGCGGCGCGCAGGGCGTCCTCGACCGAGTGGACAACGACCGCGCCCGGTGCGTCGTAGTCCAAGTTGCGCGTCACCACGATGTTGAGCCGCCCGGGCAGCGGCCGGAAGTGCGCCGGCAGCGAGTCGTACGTTTTGCGCCCCATGATGCACGGCTTGCCCATCGTCCGCTCGCGGAACCAGCGCATGTCATCCGGCAGTCGCCAGGGCAAATCGTTGTCCCGGCCGATGAGCTGGTGCTCATCCATCGCCACGACGTAGGCAATACGGGGTCTGTTGGTCATATACTCCTAAATAAATGAACCACGGATTTTCACGGATTCGACGGATGCAACGGATTGAGGGGATCCATTCAATCCGTGTTGATCCGTAAAATCCGTGAGGATCCGGGGTGAATTCATTAGACCGCAATCGGGGCCGCGATGCGCGGGTGGCTGTGGTAGTTGAGTAGCTCGAAGTCCTCGTAGCGAAAATCGAAGATCGACCGCACCGCCGGGTTAAGACGCATGGCCGGCAGCGGGCGCGGCTCCCGGCTCAGTTGCAGCCTGGCCTGCTCCAGGTGGTTGAGATAGAGGTGGGCATCGCCAAAGGTGTGGACGAATTCGCCCGGCGCGTAGCCCGTCACCTGGGCCATCATCTGCGTCAGTAGGGCGTAGGAGGCGATGTTGAACGGCACGCCCAGGAAGATGTCGGCGCTGCGCTGGTAGAGTTGGCAGGAGAGGCGATCGCCGGCCACGTAGAACTGGAAGAGACAGTGGCAGGGCGGCAGGGCCATCCTGTCGATCTCGCCCACGTTCCAGGCGCTGACGATGAGCCGGCGCGAGTCGGGATTGCGTTGAATCTGCTCGACGACCGCGGCGATCTGGTCGATGGTCTGGCCGTCGGCGGTGGGCCAGGAGCGCCACTGCCGGCCGTAGACCGGGCCGAGGTCGCCGTTCTCGTCCGCCCACTCGTCCCAGATGGTGACGTTGTGCTCCTGGAGGTAACGCACATTGGCGTCGCCACGCAGGAACCACAGCAACTCGTAAATGATGGAGCGCAGGTGCATCTTCTTGGTCGTCAGCAGCGGAAAGCCATCGGCCAAATCGAAGCGCATCTGATAGCCGAAGACGCTGAGCGTCCCCACGCCGGTGCGATCCTCCTTGCGCGCGCCGTTGTCCAGCACGTGTTGCATCAAGTCAAGGTACTGTCTCATCATCCGCCTCCCATTACATGTGGGGCCGAAGTATAGCAGAATAGCCCGCTGATGACGCTGATGAAACGCTGATATACGCAGATAGGAGTTTGTAGGTACAATATAGACAGCCGTTGAACGACGATATCAGATTGGCAAAAGGCCAAATCTGCGTAATCTGCGAAATCTGTGGATTCTTTCTTTTTCCTTCGGGGCGGTGGCGAAATGGCAGACGCAGCGGACTTAAAATCCGTCGGGCTAACACCCATGTGGGTTCGAGTCCCACCCGCCCTACTCTAATGCTTAACACCCTGTCGCAATGACCCCCGACGACTTTCGCCGGCTCTACGACTACCATTACGCGCTCAACCATATACTGTGGGAGCGCGGCATCGTCCCCCTGACGGCCGAACAGTTCCGCCGCCGCCTGCCCTATTCGCTCGGCTCGGTGCGCAACCAGGTCGTGCATATGATGAACATGGAGGATCGCTGGTTCGCCGCCCTGCGCGGCGCGGCCGTGCCGGGCATCCTGAATCCGGTACACTTCGGCACGGCGGCCGTTGTGCGCGCCCGTTGGGATAGCGTGGAGCGCGACACGCACACCTATCTGTCTGACTTGAAGGACGACGATCTGCGCCGCCCAATCACCGAGCACATGGCGGTCTGGGAAGTGCTCTGGCACGTGCTGAACCACGGCACCGACCACCGGGCGCAGACGCTGGCCATGTTGGCCCAACTGGGTGTGGCGACCTTTCCCCAAGACTACGCCCTCTTCGCCGCCGGCAAGCTCAAGAAGTACGAATGAGCCTTCTCGAACAAGTCGCCGCCGCGCTGCGACAGGCCGCGGGCCTGACCGGGCTTGATCTTCAAGCGACGCGCCTCGTCATCGGCGTCTCCGGCGGGACGGATTCGCTGGCGCTGCTCGACTGTCTGGCGCAACTCCTGCCGGCCAATCATCTGATCGTCGCTCACCTCGACCACGGGCTGCGCCCTTCATCCGCGACCGAGGCAGAGGCAGTGGGCGACCTGGCCGCCGCGCGCGGTCTTGCCTATTGCGCCGAGCGGGGCGACGTGGCCGGGCGGGCGCGAGCGGGCGGGCTGTCACTGGAAGAGGCCGGCCGGGCGGCCCGCTACGACTTCCTGGCCCGCGTGGCGCGGGCCGAGGGCGCGCCGGCCGTCGCCGTGGGCCACCACGTCGACGATCAGGTCGAGACGATCCTGCTGCACCTGCTGCGCGGCGCTGGCCCCGGCGGGCTGCGCGGCATGGCCGTCGCCGGGCCGTTGCCCGGGCAACCTGAATTGTGGCTGCTGCGCCCCCTGCTGGCCGCCGGCCGCGCGGCCATCGAGGCGTACGGGCGCGAGCGCGGCCTGGCTCCCCTCACCGACGAGAGCAACGCCGACACGACCTTCACGCGCAACCGGCTGCGCCACGAGTTGCTGCCGCTGTTGGAAGCCTACAACCCCCAGGTGCGCGAGCGGCTGTGGGCGCTGGCGACGACGCTGGCCGCCGAGGACGACCTGCTGTCGGAACTGGAAGAGGCGGCGTGGCGGGCGGTCGCGTCCGGGAGCGGGCCGGGTTGGGTGACGCTAAGCCGGGATGGCTGGCGGGCGCAACCATTGGCGCTGCGGCGGCGGCTGCTGCGCCGGGCCTACGCCGCCTGCCGGCCGGGCGTGAAGGAGATCGGGTTCGCCGCGATTGAAGCCGCCCGGCGCGTGGCCGAAGAGGGCGCGACCGGCGCGCGAGCCGACTGGCCGGGTGGGGTCGCGCTGCTTGTCAGTTATGACGCGCTGGTTGTCGCCGTGGGCGAGCCGCCTATGACCTACCCCCAGTTGACCGCGACCGAGCCCATCCCCCTACCCGTGCCCGGCGCGGTCGCGCTGGCGAACGGCTGGCGGCTAATTGCCACGCCGGGCGCGGCAGCCGACCTGCCGGCGATCCTGGCCGCGGCCGATCCGTGGACGGCCCTCGTCGCCCTGGAGGATGGCGCGGAGCTATCCATCCAGCCGCGCCGTCCCGGCGAGCGCGTCCGGCCGCTGGGTCTGGACGGCCGCGCGTCGTTGAAGGAAGTGATGAGCGATCGCAAGATTCCGGCGGCGGCGCGGGCGCTCTGGCCGGTCGTCGCCACGGCTGAACACCCTGTTTGGTTGGCCGGTCACGTGCTGGATGAGCGGGCGCGCGTCGGGCCGGAGAGTCGTCGCGTCGTGCGCCTGGAATGTTTATGCGAAGAGAGCCGGGCCGGTTGACGCTATCCCGCGCGGCGGCTATACTGTGAGTGTGCGGGGCGTAGCTCAGTTTGGCAGAGCGCTCGGTTTGGGACCGAGAGGCCGCCGGTTCAAGTCCGGCCGCCCCGACCTACGCGGCAGTGGTGTAGCGGTAACACAGCAGCCTTCCAAGCTGCTTTCACGGGTTCGAATCCCGTCTGCCGCTCAAGATAGGGACTAGGGGTTAGGGACTAGGGACTAGAGAAGATCGTTCTTCCCTAGTCCCTAGCCCCTAGTCCCTAACCCCTATCCGGGGCCTGTAGCTCAACGGCAGAGCGGTCGGCTCATAACCGATTGGTTCCAGGTTCGAATCCTGGCGGGCCCACCTTCCCCTTCCCCCCTCCCCTACTTCACTTGTCCCTGACAGAGCGGAACCCAGGCATAGTCAGCCGTGATGCGCTCGTCGAGGATGGGCAGCGGCCGGTTGGTGAAGGCGTCGTAGAGCGTCAGCGCGCCGGTGAGCGTCTGGCCCGGCGGCGCGTCCGGCGACACGGTGACGCGGTGCGGCGAGCGAACGAACGAGCCTTCGACCCACTTCAGCGTCGGGATGGCCCCCAGCGCCGGAATCGAGTCCTGCAAATCCCACCATGCCCAATGAAAACCGTCCGGCTCCAATCCAATAAGCCGCGCTGAGACGACGTAGTCCCGGTTGATAGGCCGCGCGCTGTGAAACTCCTGATCCAGGGTGAACGTCTCGCCCGCTGCCGCCACCACGCCGTTGACCGTCTCGCCCGTCCAGACGATGCCCTCGCCGAAGGGCACGTAGTGGCCGCCGTCGCGCCCGCGCGAGAAGTCCCAGCGCGTCGCCGGCGCGCCCCACGGCCCGCGGTAGGGCGGCAAGGCCAGACTGTCCACGGCAGTATCGTCCACCACCTGCGTCCGGTAGCCACCGGCGGCGTCGCGCCAGTGCAGATAGAGGCGCTGCCGGTCGGCCAGTGTGTGATCCCAATCGTAGCCGACCAGCGTGTCGCCGCCTTCCAGCAGCCGGCGCTGCGTCTGGTGGGCAGTATACGGACGGACGGGCGATGAGCCGATCGTGACCTCGGCCAGCCGCTCGCGGCCGATCGCCTCACCCGCCGCGCCGATGTAGAGCGTCAGTGGGCCGGTCGGTGTGCCCGGCCGCGGCGTCAGGCGAAACTGGGTCAGCGTGATGCCCTCGGCCGCCACTGTCGTCCGGTCGGATTGGCCGTAGAGCGCGCCGTCCGGGCCAGCCAGATGAAGGAAGAGCGAAAGAGTGGCCGGCGGCTCGCCCAGAGGGCGCCACGCGGCGAGCAGCACGAATTCCTCGCCCGGCGCGAGCGGCCCGCCGGCCGGTTGCTCGACGCGGTAGCCAACGATCTCGACCTCGCCGCCCAGCGCGATCTGGGCCGGTGTGAAATCGGGCGGCAGGGCCACGCGCGGCGTCTGGGGGTAGAGCAGCGCCTCGCCAACCGGCTCCGGGACGGGCAGATCGGCCAGCGGCGCGGTCGGAACCCAAGTCGTGATGACCGGCCGCCCCTCGGCGAACGCCTCGGTCGTCCGCCGCGCCCACGTCGCGTCATACGGCTCCCCTTCGGGGAAGACGAAGCGCACGTCCACATCCGGCCGCTGCCCCTCAACCCCCTGCAAGTACCACAACGGTGTGGCCCAATGCCAGTGGG
>NZ_JAYRVJ010000188.1:0-3589 GCF_041918635.1 Promineifilum sp. (SeqCode) | reverse complement strand
TCGCGGGCGGCCGAGTACCGCGGCCCGGCGCGCGCCGCCGACGGGACGCCGCTGGAGCGCCAGCCGGCCACGCTGGATGGCCTGGCCTACCTGCAACGGTTCAACCCGGCCGACTACGACGCCATCCAGTGGTTGCGCCAGAACGCTGCGATGGCCGGTGGCTCGGCTCCAGTGGTGCTGGAGGCGGTCGGCGGGCAGTACAGCGGCTATGGTCGAGTCTCGGCCAATACCGGCCTGCCGACAGTGTTGGGCTGGCCGGGGCACGAAAGCCAGTGGCGGGGCAGCGACAACCCCGAGCCGGGCCGCCGCGAACCGATTGTGCAGCAAATCTATACCGCGACCGATCTGGGCGTGGTCGGCTTTCTGCTCGATCAGTTCGACGTCGCCTACATCTATGTCGGCGATCTGGAAGTCAGCACCTACGGCGAGGCCGGCCTGGCGAAGTTCCGCGAGGGGCTCGACGTTGCCTATGCCAATGACCGTGTTACGATTTATCGCTGGCAGCCGGTAGAGCTGTCATCAAGATGATGAGCGAAAGAACAACAGTGACGAATGACGAGTTGCGAGTGACGAGTGCGGAGCGCGCCACAACCGGGGGCGCTGATGGCGCTGCAAACCATCTGCCGCCTGCTGTCTCTGCCCCTTTCGCCGTTCGTCGTCCATCGCTCGTCGCTCGCCTGACCGTCGCCGACGGGCTGATGGCCCTGATCGGCGGCGTCGCCGCCCTGGCCCGTCTGGTCGATCTGAGCCGGCTGCCGTTGTCGCCGGCCGAAGCCGGGGCGGCGTTGGCGAGCTGGCAGTTCGCCAACGGCGGACAGGTGGCCGCGCCGGTGAGCAGTCCCGCCTATTTCACCTTCACCAGCCTGATCATGGGCCTCGGCGGCAGTGGAGACGTGGCGGCCCGGCTTGCCCCTGTCCTCTTTGGCGTGGCGACCGTCCTGCTGCCCTGGCTGTGGCGCGGGCGGGCGCGGCCGGCGCTCTGGCTGACAGCGGCGCTCTTTCTGGCCGTCTCGCCGCTGCACGTGGCCGTCTCGCGCGCCGCCGGCGGCGAGGCCATCGCCCTGTTCGCGCTGCTCCTGCTGGTGGTGGCCGGCGGGCGACGCTGGTGGGGCGTTGCGGGGGCGGCCCTCGGCCTGGGCCTGACCAGCGCGCCGCTGTTCTATACAGGTTTGGTCGCCCTCGTCCCGGCCTGGTGGATTTTTGCCGGCGCGAATCTTATGGATCGCCGTCGTCTCGATGGCGCGCCCGCGGGTGATTGGGTGAGCCAGTGGCGGCGGATCGGCGTGGCGGCGGCGCTCGCCTTCGTTGCCGTCGGCTCTTGCCTGCTGTTCTACCCGGCCGGCTTTGGCGCGGCGCTGCAACTCCTGCCCACCTGGTTCGCGCAGTTTGGCTTGCCGGCCAACCTGTCTGCGTCCGGGCTGCTCTCGCCCCTCCTGACTCTGTTGCGTTATGAGCCGGCCCTGCTGATGCTGGGCCTGCCGGCCGCCGTCTGGGCCGTCCGGCGCGGCGACCGGCCGGGCATCCGCCTGGGCATCTGGCTGGGCCTGGTGCTGCTCATCGCCACGCTCCAGCCCGCGCACGTGGCTAACACTGCCGCGGCCGTCTTGCCCGGCTACTTGCTCGTCGGCTTGTTCGCCGCCCACCTTGCCAGGGCTTCGGCCACTTCTGAGAAATCGGGTTTGTCGCAGCGGACTACCTGGTTCGTAGCCGGCGGGTTACTGCTGTTGGGTATGGTGCTATTGGTCAGCATCGGCCGCTTCACCCGTCTGAACCTGTGGACGGGCGAGCAGGGCACGCTGGTCGGTCTGGCGACTCTGGCCTTCGTCTTTGCCGGGCTGGTAGTCATCCTGGCCCTGTCGTGGGACAACAGCGCGGCGCGGCTGGGGGCTTTCCTGGGTGTGGCCCTGCTGCTCCTCTATTGGCAGTGGGGAACGGGCTGGCAGCTGAATCAAATCGGGGCCAACGACCCTCGCGAGCGCTGGGTGGTTGAGGCAGCCGACGACGATGTGCCGGTCATGATGGAGCTAATCACCAATATTTCCCTCCAGACGACCAACGCCGCCGATGACCTGGCGATCTTTAGCCTGATTGAATCGCCCGTTCTGCGCTGGTATTTCCGCGACTTCGCCCGCTTCCAGACTGGCCCAGCGCTGCCGGTGAACGCCCAGACGTCCGTTGTCCTGGCCCCGGACGACCGGCAGTTGGCGCATTCCGGCGACTACTTCGGCGTGGACTTCGGCCTGACACAGCGTGACGTGGCCGATGCCGTCGCCGCGCCCGCGCCGGTGGGGACGCGCATCGCCGACTTGCTGCGCTGGTGGCTGTTCCGCGAGTCGACCGCGCCGGTGGATGGGGAGCGGCTTATCCTGTGGATTCGCTCCGACCTGGCGACGGCCGGTGAGTTGAGTGGGGTGACGCCGTGAGCGATACGACGGCGCTGACCTGGCTGGACGGTAGAGACGTTCCGGCGGAACGTCTCTACGGGGCGGCCGACGAGACGGCCGCGCTCATCGCCCGCTGCCTGAGCGGCGAGGAGGCGGCCTACATCGCCCTCTATGACCTGCATAGTGGCATGGTTTACCGGCTGGCCTATAGCCTGCTGCAAAGCCAGCAAGATGCCGAAGAGGTGTTGCAGGACAGCTTCGAATACGCCTTCCGCCGCCTCGACCGGTTCGACGCGCGCAAGTCGGCCTTCAAGACGTGGCTCTATCGCATCACCGTTAGCCGCTGCCGCAACAAGCGGCGGCGCAAGTGGCTGCCGTCGTTTTCGCTGAACGGCGATGAATCGCCCGACTACGAGCAGAGGCACAGCGATCAGGAGCCGCTGCCAGATGAACGGGCGATGCTGAACGAGCAGCAGCGGGCGGTCTGGAGCGCCGTGCGCGATCTGTCGCCCAAGCTCCGCGAGGTAGCCATCCTGCGCTACTACGGCGGCCTGGCCTATGCCGAGATCGGCGAGGTGCTGGAGATTCCGCCCAAGACGGCCGAGTCGCGCATGCGACTGGCCCACAAGGCGCTGCGTGAGCGGCTGAGTGGGCTGGTCGAGTGAGGATGCTGCGCCGGCGGCGTGTATATACCAGGTAGACCTGACAGGTTGGCGGACAGGAGTCCGCTCGAAACCTGTCCAGTCTGAGGGGCAGTAACTTATGGACACAGAACACGCCCGGCAACTGATCCCCGACTACGTGTTGGGCCTGCTCTCGACCGAGGAGCGCCAGCGCGTGGAGCGGCACACGCAGCAGTGCGCCGCCTGCCGCGAGGCGCTGCAGCGCGAGCGGCAATTAGAGGCGCTGGTGCGCGGCGCCGTTGGCCGCGCCGTGGAGACAGCCCCGCGGCCGCCGGCCGCCCGGTTGCGCGCCCTGCGTCCCGCGCCGCCCGTCCGCGCCCCCGCGCGCCACCGCCTCTACCGCCAGCTCGCGCCGGCGACACTGGTCATGGCTCTGCTGGCGCTGGCTTTATTCGTCCAAGTGAACTGGTCGGGTTCGGCCGCGCCGGCCTACGCCCAGACGCGATGGGCATCCACAAGTGTTGCCGCCACAGACGCAGCGGCGACCGGGGCCGCCGTGACGAGCGCCGCCACGCCCTTCGA
>NZ_JAYRVJ010000187.1:0-13569 GCF_041918635.1 Promineifilum sp. (SeqCode) | reverse complement strand
GGCGGCGGCCGGCCCCGCTGGCGCGGCGGCGGCGGCGGCTATGGCGACCCCCGCCCCCAGCGCCCCGCCCAAGCCGGCCGCGCCCGGCACGCCCGAAGCGGTCGGGACAGTCACCCGGCCACCCGTGCCCTCCGGCGTGGGTGAGTACTTCCTGCCCATCAACCTCGGCCTGCGCGACGCGGCCACTCACTATCACTTCAGCCTGCCGGCTGGCTCGGCCGAATCGGGCATCCTCTACCGGCCGGCGCTGCTGGCCCAGGCTGAGGTGCGCCTGACCAACGCCCGCTACAAGTTGGACACCCGCGCCGCCTGGGCCGCGCTGGCCCCGGAGCCAGACCCGGCCGCCGCGCTCCGCTGGGAAGACATCGCCATCTCCGCCCTGGACGACCGCGCCCTCGACCGCGCCCCCATCCGCGACGCCCGCTTCGCCTCGCTCAGCGCCCCGCTGGCCGACGCCAAGCAGATGCGCGCCCTGGAGGCGGACTTCACCGACTGGATCGTGCGCCACGGCTCGGTGGACGTGCGCGTCAATGAGACGCTGAAAGTCTACGCCGGGCCGGATGTGGATGACGCCCAGTTCGAGGAGATGTGCCGCGACGCGGGCGACGACCGCATGCAGGCCGAGCTAGACAAAGTCAAAGCCCGCTTCGAGACGCGGCTGCGCTCCGCCCAGGAGAAGCTCCAGAAGGAGGAGCGCGAGCTGGCCCAGGACAAAGCGGAGTATGACCAGCGCAAGGGCGAGGAGTACGCCAAGCACGCCGAGACGCTGCTGAGCATCTTCGGCGGCCGGCGCAAGAGCCTGTCCGGCTCCATGTCCAAGCGGCGCATGACGGCCAACGCCAAGGCCGACATCGAGGAGTCGGAGCAGACCATCGTCGCGCTCCAGGAACAGTTGGGCGGGCTGAAGGAAGAACTGGAAGTGGAACTGGACAAGATCGAGGCGCGCTGGGACGCGATCATGGCCGAGACGAAGACGATGCCCGTCGCGCCGCGCAAGAGCGACGTACGCGTCGCCCTCTTCGGCGTGGCCTGGCAGCCGCACTACCTCGTCACCGACGCCTCCGGCCGCGCCCTCGAAATCCCCGCGTATAAATGAATTAACCACGGATTCTCACGGATTTCACGGATGTAACGGATTGAACCCTTGAATAGGATTCAATCCGTTTAATCCGTCTTATCCGTGAGAATCCGTGGTTAATTTATTCATTCACACCCCATCTCGGCCGGGTCGGGGTCGCGGGCCTCGGCCCAGCGGCGGTCAAACTCCTCCAGGTAGAGCCGGGCGATGCGCGGGTCGGCGATGGCGAAGACGTTCTCGTCGTTGCTGTCGGCGGCGTTGTCGGAGAAGTTCATCGAGCCGGTGACGACGACGTACTCGTCAATGATGACCACCTTGTGGTGGAACGTGCCAGGGTTGCCGTCCTGCCGCACAGCCGCGCCGGCGCAGTAGAGCGGCGGCATCTCGCTGTACTGCGTCTCGCTGCCGCGCGTCTCGAAGATACCCTGCACCTCGACGCCGGCCGCCAGCCGCTCGCGCATCGTCTCGCCCAGCGCGTCGTGGGTGAACGAGAAGGCCATGAAGTGGATGCTCTTCTCGGCCAGCCCGGTCAGCAGCATCAGATTCGCCAGCGGCTCATCCTCCGGCGCGAAGCGCACCGACACCGGCCGGTCGGCGCCGATGTCCACCATCTGATCGTCCACCGTGGACGGCGAGCGCGGCCCGAACTCGCCTGTCCACATCTCCTCGAACTCGCGGGTGAAGATGGCCGCCGCGACGGGCGACTCCAGCACCGTGACGTTGTTGTTGTTGCGAAACACGTCGTTGCTCGTCAGGTTCATCGAGCCTGTCCACAGGATGCGGCCGTCGATGATGATGAACTTATTGTGCATAAAGGCCGAGCGCAGATCGTCGCGGATGGGGATGCCGGCCTCCTCCATCAGCAGGAATTGGCCGCGCCCCTCCTCGCCGTCGGCGTCGATGCCATTCTCGTCGTCGGTGATCCAGCGCACGGCCACGCCGCGTTCGTGGGCGCGGATGAGCGCTTCGGCCACCGGCGTGAGGTTGGTCTCAAACACGGCCACGTCGATGGAAGTCTCGGCGGCGTCGATGTAATCGATGAGCCGGTCGATGAGGAACTGCCCGTTGGCCGGGTCGCCGGTGGCACCGGAGGTGAACAGCACGGCCCACGTCCCGGCGTCGTAACCCATACCCGGCGGCAGCGGGACGGACGAGGCGGGCAGCGTCGGCAGCGGGGCGGGGCCGGGCGGCGTGATAGGGGGCGTGGGCGCGCCGGGGGCCAGAGTCGGCAGGACGCGCGGCGTCGGCACAGTCCCGATGGGCGCGGGCGTCGGCCGGATGGGCGTGATGGTCGCGCCACCCCCCACCGGCAGCGGGACGCAGGCGCTCAGCACGCCGGCCAACAGGCCAACGGTCAACCAGGCAACGGCCGCCCATACCGCGCCGCGCCGGGCGCGCTGAGGAGGTCTATGGGGCATAATGCCGGGCGCTAGGAGGCATGCCGGGTGGAACTGTCCACCAATTGGCGCAGGCTGGCGATCTGTTCGAGCGGCCGGCCCTGCTGGGCGCGCCAGCGGCGACGGAAGGCGAGTAGGTCGGCCTCCGGCGGCGAGGCGAAACGGTCGCCCAGGGCCACGGCGGCCTGCTGCGTGGCGGCGTCCAGGTGCTCGTCGGCCGCGTCCGGCTCGTTGACCGCCTTGCCGACGCTCATCATCAGCCGGCGGGTGGCCCGCACGCGCCGCTGCAGCACGTCCTCGGCCGCGGCGTCGTCCAGCCCGGCCGTGTCGCCGACGATGGCCCGCGCCACGTCCACGCCCCAGGCCAGCAACTCCCGCGCCTCCGCGTCGTTGAGGCCCTCGGTCACTTGGCGGTTGCCCACCAGGCCGCCGACGACGCGCTGCTCGCGCTCGGCCAGCGACTTGGGCGGCGGCGCTTCGGTAGACGTGGGCAGCAGGGCGCGCGGGGCCGCGTCAGACTCCTCGCGGGCGTCCGCTTGCTGCCGCATCCATTGGGCCGCCGCGGGCACGTGGCGCGGCGCGTTGGGGTCGGCCGGCTGGTCATGATCGGGCATCAGACACCTCCGTTTACGAACGAATGAGCTAAACCCAATTGTAGGCGAAAGCGAGGCGATGGGAAAGGGAATACGAAGAGGAACACAGAGAGACACAGAGATCACACAGAGTTCCACGGAGAGAAGATTGGTTTTCCCTCCGTAGAACTCTGTGTCTCTCTGTGTACCTCTTGAATATCAGCCGGGCCAGGCGACTTCGAGGGCGTGGCACTGGCCGCGGGCCAGCCAGCCGTAGGATGTGCCGGGAGCCGGGTTCAGGATCTTCATCTCGATCTCCGTGCCGTCGCCCTTGACGAAGAAGACCTGAACGTAGACGGCGTCGAACGTGATGTCGATGTCGGAAATCCAGCCGCTATCCATCCAGCCCGTGTCGGCCCACCACGTCGCCAGCACCCGGCCGCCCACTTCGCGGACGACGTAGGTTCCGCGCCGCGCCGAGTCGGGGCCAACCTCGAAGTTGATCCGCAAGCAGGTTGGCAGGCGCGGCTCATCCCGCATCGGCGTGCTGGTGGGTGTCGCCGTGCTCTCCTGCGGGTTGGGCGGCAGCGTGGCCGTGGCCGTCGCCGTGCCCGTGGGCGGCGGCGTGCCCGTGGCCGTCGCGGTCGGCGTGGGTGTGAACGTCGCGCTGGGCAACGTGGCCGTGGCGGTGGGCGTCGGCGTGACCGTCGCGCCGGGCAGTGTCGCTGTGGCCGTGGGCGTGGCCGTCAGCGTGCCGGTGGGCGTCGCCGAGGGTGTCACCGTCTCGGTGGCGGTGGCCGTGGGCGTCTCGGTCGGCGGGAGCGTCCCGGTCGGGGTCAGGGTGGGGGTAGCCGTGGCCGTCGCGGTGGCCGTCGCCGTCGGCGTCGGCGTGGGCGTCAGCGTCACCGCGTCCTTGCAGATGCGGATGACCAGGGCCACGCTGTCGTTGGCATAGAACGTCAACTGGCCGGTCGTAGGAATCATGAAGCTGCCATAGGTCACCATGCCCTGAGGGACCGTATAGAGGCCATTCCCGCTGAGGCTGAATTCGTTGATGCGCTCGTCGATGTCGTCGTCGATCTGGGCGAACTGGATGACGCAGCCCGCATCCACGAAGCCGAAATCCACTGTCCGGTGGTAGGCATCGACGCCGCCTTCGGGCAGGAAGCTGAAACTCCACACGCGCTCGCCGGCCACAGCTGTATAGGTGGGGCCGTCCGCCGGGCGGTAATGATTGCGCCCGTACTTGATGATGAACTTGTGGTTGGAGTCGATATTAAAGGTGGCCGGCCCCTCACCGAGGAAGATGATTTCGGGCAGTGTCGGCACCTCTTGCCGCGCCACGCCCGTTTCGGCTCCCTGGGGCCCCATTACGCTAACCCATGCAACCAGTATCAGGGCCACAAAACCCAGGAAACTGAGAACCTGCTTCACTTCTACCTCCTGTCCTTATCGGGGATGATTCCCGGACTAGACAATACATTTTGGATGAACAGGAAGGCACTGCGCACTACAACCTTCTCTACCTGATAGTCTATGGTACGGCGCGTTTCTTACAATGAAGCTGTCGTGAATAATGCACGAAAAAAGGGCTTCCCGGCACTCGGGAAGCCCTTTTCGTTCATTCTGGCCCGTCGTGGGCCGCGTGGGGCGTGTTCTGGCTTAACCGCTTACGGCCAGGCCACCTCCAGGGCGTGGCACTGGTTGGTCGCCAGCCAGCCGTAGGACGTGTTGGGGGCCGGGTTCAGAATCTTCATCTCGATGGGATCGGAGCCGTCCCCCTTGACGAAGAGCACCTGGACGTAGACCGCCGGGAAGGAGATCTTCAGGTCGGTAATCCAGCCGCTGTCGAACCAGCCGTTGTCAGCCCACCACGTGGTCAGCACGCGGCCGCCCACTTCCTGCACCACATAGGTCCCGCGCCGCGCCGAGTCGGGGCCGACTTCAAAGTTCACCCGCGTGCAGGCCAGATACGGCCGCGGCGGTTTGTCTGTGTCAGGCCGCGGCGGCGTGACGGTCACCGTGGGCGTCGCCGTGGAAGGCGTGCTGGTCGTCGTGGGCGTCACGGTGATGGGCGTGCCGCTCGGCGTCGGCGTCGCCGTGGAAGGCGTGCCGGTGGCTGTCGATGTTGGGGTTTCGGTCGCCGTGCCGGTGGGCGTGATAGTCGGCGTGGCAGTGGGTGTGCCGGTTGGCGTGCCCGTCGGCGTGATGGTCGGCGTGTCCGTCGGCGTGCCGGTGGCTGTAGGCGTCGCCGTCACGGTTCCCGTTGGTGTGGCGGTCAGCGTGCCGGTTGGGGTGGCCGTAGGCGTGCCGGTGGCTGTGCCGGTCGGCGTGGCGGTGCTCGTGCCCGTGGGTGTGGCTGTGGGCGTCCCGGTCGGGGTCGCGGTCGGCGTGCCGGTTGGGGTTCCGGTGGGTGTCGCGGTCACTGTACCGGTGGCCGTGGCCGTCGCCGTGGGCGTGGCGGTCAGCGTGCCGGTCGGCGTGGGTGTGGGCGTTACGGTGTTTTCGCACATGAGCCAGACGAAGCCCACGCTGTCGTTGGCGCGGAAGGTCAGTGTTCCGGCGCTGGGCACGACGATGCTCTCTCTGACCACCATACCCTGGCTGACGGTGTGAAACTGGACTCCGTCGATCATGAAGTAGTTGATGCGCTCGTCAATGTCGTCATCGATCTGCACAAACTCGAACACACAACCGGCCTCTACCTGACCCAGAGTCACAGTCTGGCGAAAGGCTACTACCCTGCCAGGCGGGATGAAGCTATAGTCCCACACTCGCTCCCCGGCCGCAGCGGTATAAGAGGGTCCGGCTATATCGTGGTAGACGTTGCGGTTCGGCGGCTTAATTACAAAGCTGTGCGAGGGGTCAATGGTGAACGTGGCCGGCCCTTCGCCGAGGAATACGACGCTGGGCAGTTGAGCTGCCTGCTGGGCGATATCCAGCGCGCCCTCGCGCGGCCCCGCGACGCTAACCCAGGCAACGACCAGTAGGGCGATGAAGCCCAGGACACCGACAACTTGCTTCACATGTCACCTCCCACCGGAACAGAGCCGGTTCTTGTTGAATCCAACGTGAAGGGTTGTGTCCGATACCGCCGCGTCGTCCGGTACTACTAGACTCCGTTGCGCTTCAAGAAGTGGCATCCACAGACTTCACAGCCTTCGCAGATTCCCAGAGGTCATCTGTGAGGTACTGTAAGCGCCGTGGCGCCCTGTATCAGGACAGACCAGAGTAGACTGGGGCGACCAAGAGGGCGTTGATGGCTGGCTCTACCGACGGAGGGGGAGAAGACTGTGATCGCACAATCCCCTCCCCCTTTGTCGCTCAGTGGCGCCGCGCGCGGCGCGCCGTCCTATTCGATTCCTGCCCGCGCTTAGTTGGAACGCAGGCGGAAAGCCATGAAAATCGCGGAGATGCCGCCGACGATGGCAAACGCGCCGATGACCCAGGGCAACGTCGCCGTAGCGATCAGGGTGTTGCCCAGCAGGATGACACCGAAGAGG
The DNA here is from genome assembly GCF_041918635.1 of Promineifilum sp. (SeqCode). NCBI lineage: Bacteria > Bacillati > Chloroflexota > Ardenticatenia > Promineifilales (SeqCode) > Promineifilaceae (SeqCode) > Promineifilum (SeqCode) > Promineifilum sp. (SeqCode). Next base: position 7,019 of record NZ_JAYRVJ010000187.1, on the reverse strand, counting down.
ATGTTGATGATGCCCAGGACGCCGATGCCCCAACCGGCCCCGCGCAGCGCCTGGATGACGTTGACGATGCCCATGATCAAAGCCTGGATGCCCAGGACAACGACCAGGGTGAAGCCGAGCACCAGCGCGCCGGCCACGGGCTGGCTGAGGATGTAGTAGCCGGCCAGGATGCCGATGATGCCGCCGAGGAGCTTCCAGCCCCAGGCGGTGCGGTCGAGGAAGATGCTGACGATCTCGAAGATACCTGACAGGAACCAGTAGAGAGCCAGCACTTGCACGATGAAAAGTGTCGTTCTGATGGGGCTGGTGAAGAGCAAAATGCCGACGATGAGCAGGGCGATACCCTGAATGAGCGGAATCCACCAGGGCATGGATCGCGCCTGCGTCCCAAACGCAGAGGGATTCGATGAAACGGTCGTCATATTTAGAAATGTCTCCTTGCTATAGTGAACAATACAATGAAGGACAGCGGGCCGATAATCACAGCCCACAGCTTAGTATAGTCAATGATGGCGCGGATCGCAAGAGGGAAGTAATGGGTATAGGTGTTTTGACGCGCTACTTTCGTCGCTCCGGCGGCAATTTCATCTTGGCGTCGATGAACTCCTGATGGCTCAGCTTCAACCCCTGGGCGATGAGGCGGATCTGCTCCGTCTCCTCGAACGAGGCCGCGCCGTCGGCCGCGGCTACGGCGAAGAGCGCGTCCAGGAAGCGCCGCTGCTCGTCGGGCGTGGTGGCCGCGCTGAATTCGCGCACCAGGCGGTAGAAGTCCAGGCGGTCGCCGTCAGCCAGCGCCACCTCGACGGCGAACGCAGCTGACTCCGGCGACAGCCCCCAGGCCGCGGCCAGCGCTCGCTCCATGGCCGTGCGTTCCTCGCCGGCGGCCTCGTCCGAGACGTGGGCCACCAGCGCCAGCAGCCCGCCGGCCAGCCCCAGCCGGCGCAGTTCGGCGTCGGATATGTCCCAGGTGACGTTCTCGGCCGCCAGGCGCTGGCGTAGCTTATAGTACACGCGGTTGCGGACGAAGTCGTCCAGGTAGGCTTCGCGGCCGGGCGCGCCGGCCGTAGCCGCGGCGCGCCGGCCGATGAGCAGCCGCGAGAGGCCGCCCCAGACGCCCACGTCGGCCGTCGCCAGCGCCTCTTGAACCTGGGCCACAATGGCCCGCTCGGCGTCGCTAACCACGCCATCGGCGGCAACCATCTCGTCCAGCTTGCGCAGGGCCAGGTCGCGCTGCTCGGCCGAGGCGGTCAGTTCGCGCAGCCGGGCGACCAGCTGCTCGCGTTCGGCGGCGGTCACCGGCGCGTCGAGGTAGAGGTCTAGCTCGTTCCACTGGCGGGCCGAGACGTCGGGCAGCCGCCAGATGAGGTCTTTCAGGCAGCTATCCTCCTCGTCGGTGATCTCTCCGTCGGCCCACGCCGCGGCGATGATCACTTTGCCAAGGGTCATGATGAGGTCGTTGTCGGCCATCGTTGCTCCTTGATAGGGGTTAGGGGTTAGGGATTAGGGACTAGGGGCTAGGAAAGAGCGCTCTTCCCTAGTCCCTAGTCCCTAGCCCCTAACCCCTATCCCCTAAATATCCTTGCGCAGCGCCCGCCGCAGCGTCTCCTCGTCATCCGGGGAGAGGGACGTGTGGTAGATGGTTCCCGCGTAGGGGCGCAGGGCGGCGATGGTGGTGTCGGGTTCAGCGTCGCGGACGAGGATGAAGAGGGCCGATGAGTTGAGGGGCATGGCCCGCTCGACCTCCTCCAGGAAGCCCTTGTCGATGCCCAGTCCGGCCAGCGAGCCCATCAGCGCCCCGCCGAAGACGCCGACGAGCATGCTGCCAATCGGCCCGCCAAAGATGAAGCCGATGAGCAGACCCAGGACGCCGCCGCCGACCGCGCCGACCTTGATGCCCCGGTCGATCTCGTTGCGGACGTGAATCTTGCCCTCGGTGTCCTTGACGACGACGGCCGAGTCGTCGAGCATCAGCCGGCCGGCGTGCTCCACCTGGCTCAGCGAGTCGCGGACTTTCTCCGCCTCTTCGGGGTGGTCAAACGTAACGACAATCACGTAGGACATAGTTCACCTCTCACAGCAGAAACAGTAGAAACCGGGTTTTTCCGAAAAACCCGGTTTCTATGACCTACCGCACCGGCAGCGGCTTCACCTTCCAGATGTCCTCGGCGTATTGCCGCATGGCCCGGTCGGAGGAGAAGAAACCGCAGCGCGCCGCGTTGAGGATGGACTTCTCCGTCCAGCCGGCTGTGTCGCGGAACGCCTCGTCCACTTCGGCCTGGCACGCCACATACGCCTCGTAGTCGGCCAGCACCATGAACTCGTCCCGGTCGAGCAGCGAGCGCACGATCGGCTCGAACAGCGTCGGGTCGCCGTCGGAGAAGATGCCGGAACTGATCTGGTCGATGACGCGCTTTAGATCCTCGTTGGCTTCGTAGAACTCGCGGGGGTTGTACCCCTTCTCGCGCAAGGCGAAGACCTCTTCGACGGTCATGCCGAAGAGGAAGAAGTTTTCCGCGCCGACGCGCTCGCGGATCTCGACGTTGGCCCCATCCAGCGTGCCGATGGTCAGCGCGCCGTTGAGGGCCATTTTCATGTTGCCCGTGCCCGACGCCTCCTTGCCGGCCAGCGAGATCTGCTCGGACAAGTCCACGGCGGGGTAAATGGTCTCGGCCAGGGTCACGTTGAAGTTGGGCAGGAAGACCACCTTCAGCCGGCCGGCCACGGCCGGATCGTTGTTGACCACCTCGCCGACGGCGTTGATGAGCTTGATGATGAGCTTGGCCATGTAGTAGCCGGGCGCGGCCTTGGCCCCGAAGATAAAGGTGCGCGGCACGATGTCGAGCGCGGGGTCGTCGCTGAGACGGTTGTAGAGGGTGATGATGTGCAGCGCCTTCATGAGCTGGCGCTTGTACTCGTGCAGCCGCTTGACCATCACGTCGTACATCGAGTTGGGATCGACGACGATGCCGGTGCGCGTCTCGATCAGCTCCGCCAGCTCGGCCTTGTTGGCCGCCTTCACCAGCCGCCACGCCTGGCGGAAGTCCGGATCGGCGCAGTGGGCTTCCAGCTTCGACAGCTGCTCCAGGTCGCGCAGCCAGCCCTGGCCGATACGCGCGGTGATCAGCTTCGACAGACGCGGGTTCGCCAGTTGGATGAAGCGGCGTGGCGTGACGCCGTTGGTCTTGTTGTTGAACTTCTCCGGCCACAGCTCGTAGAAGTCGTGGAAGACTCGCTCCTTGAGCAGTTCCGAATGAAGCTCGGCCACGCCGTTGACGGAGAAGCTGCCGACCACGGCCAGATGGGCCATGCGCACCTGCCGGTCGTGGCCGTCTTCCAGCAGCGACATGCGCGACACGCGCGCGTAGTCGTTGGGGAAGCGGGCGTTGACCTCGCCCAGGAAGCGTTTGTTGATCTCGTAGATGATCTCGACGTGGCGCGGCAGCAGCCGCTCAAAGAGGCTGAGCGGCCACTTCTCCAGCGCCTCCGGCATCAGGGTATGACAGGTGTAGGCGAAGACGCGGCGGGTGAGCTCCCAGGCCGCGTGCCAGCCCAGGTTGTATTCGTCCAGCAGCAGGCGCATCAGTTCCGGGATGGCGACGACGGGATGAGTGTCGTTGAGCTGGATGACGGCCTTGTCGGCCAGGTTGGTGATGGGGTTGCCGGTGCGCAAATGGCGCTTGATGATGTCGCGCAGGGAGCAGGTGACGAAGAAGTACTGCTGGCGCAGCCGAAGCTCGCGCCCCTGTGGCGTGTTGTCGTTGGGGTAGAGCACCTTGGAGATGTTCTCGCTGTGCACCTTGCGGTCGACGGCGCTGGCGTAGTCGCCGATGTCGAACAGACGGAAATCAAACTCGTGGGTGGCCCGCGCCCGCCACAGCCGCAGGAAGTTGACTGTCGTCGTGCCGTAGCCGGGGACGAGCAGGTGGTGCGGCTCGCCCATGACTTCTTCGGCCGGGTGCCAGGTCACGTGCAGCTTGCCCCGCTCGTCCTTATAGTGCGAGGTGTGGCCGCCGAAGCCGACGGGGATCATGTCGTCGGGCTGCGCGAACTCCCAGGGGAAGTTGAGCCGCAGCCAGTCGTCGGGCTGCTCGACCTGGTAGCCGTCCTCGAACTCCTGGCGGAAGATGCCGTACTCGTAACGGATGCCGTAGCCGATGGCGGGGATGTCGAGGGTCGCCAGCGAATCGAGGAAGCAGGCCGCCAGCCGCCCCAGGCCGCCGTTGCCCAGACCCGGCTCCTCGTCCTGCGCGATCAACTCCTCCAGCGGGAACTGGGACGCGGCCAGCGCTTGCTTGGCCAGCTCCTCGGTCTCGGTGTAGAGCAGGTTTTGCGGCAACTGCCGGCCCAGCAGGTACTCGGCCGACAGGTAGTAGACGAAGCGGGGGTTGACGGCGTAGCGCATGTCCACCGTCTTGCGGAAGCGATCCACCAGGTGGTTGCGCACGGTGCGCGACAGGGCCATATATACGTCGTAGGCGCTGGCCGACTGCACGTTGGCCCCGCGCGCGTAGTACAGGTTGTTGACCAGGTATTGGCGGAACGCCTCCGGTGTGCGGTCGGTGCGTTCGGTAGTCGGGCGTTGAATGTCCATCAAGTCCTCTAGTGGCGACGATTGGGATGGGTCATTGGCCGGTTACATTCCAGTCGTCTGGGCAGACACACAGGTCTGCCCGTCTGGGCAGACACACAGGTCTGCCCCTACTCTTCGTCGAGCGCGTCCTTGATCCGGGACTCATCGCCGGCAGGCAGCGTCGAGCGCAGGATAACGGCGTCGGACGCTTTGAGGCGCTCCAGCACGGCGGCTTCGTCCCAGCGGTCGATGAGCAGGAAGAGGGCCGAATGCCCCGGCTGCACCGTTTCGCCCACCTCGCGGATGAAGTCGTCGTCGATGCCGATGTCGGTGAACTTGCCGGCCAGCGCCCCGGCGACGGCCCCCACGGCCATCCCCAGCCAGGGCGACAGGAAGAACAGCCCGACCAGCCCGCCCCAGGTGGCCCCGCCCAGCGCCCCCGCGCCGACCAGATTGACGGCCTGCCTGACGCGCACCTGCCCATCGTCCAGCCGGACGACGACGGCCGCGTCTTGCAGGTCGATGAGCTCCTGCTCGCGCAGTTCATCGAGCGCGTCGCGCATCTCGTCCGCGCCCTCCGCGGAGGGGAAAGCCAACACGATCATTCGAGCCATAGGAGAATTAGGAATTAGGAATTATGAAGGGAAGCGTCATGATGTGTGCGGGCGCTCCTCGTTCATAATTCCTAATTCATAATTAGTATTAGCCGCCGGCGAGGGCCTGGGCGCTTTGCATGACGGCCTGGCGGGCCAGGTCGAACCACGTGCCGGGCAACAGGCCCAGCAGCAGCGTCGCCAGCGCGGCCACGACGACGGCCGAGACGAGCGCCGGCTTCAGCACCATCTCCCCTTCGCCGTCGTACATGTACATCAGAAAGACGACCCGCAGGTAGTAGTAGCCGGAGATGACGCTGGTGACGACGCCGACGAGCGTCAGCCACAGCAGCCCCGACTCGATGGCCGAACGAAAGACGAAGAACTTGGCCGCGAAGCCGCCCGTCGGCGGCACGCCGGTCAGCGAGAGCATGAAGAAGGCCATGGCGATGGCTATCCACGGATAGCGCTTGGCCAGCCCCTTGTAGTCGTCGAGCAGGACGCCGACGTTCTCTTTGCGCTCCACGGCCACGGCCACGGCGAACGCGCCCAGGTTGGTGAAGGCGTAGGCGAACATGTAGAACAGCGCCGCGCTGACGCCGTCGGGGTTGGTGGCGCTGGCGGCCACGGCGATGAGGATGTAGCCGGCGTGGGCGATGCTGCTGTAGCCGAGCATGCGCTTGATGTTGGGCTGGACAATGGCCAGGAAGTTGCCGACGATCATCGTTAGCGCGGCCAGGACGGAGACGGCCGTCGTCCACGTCGGGCCGAGCATGGGCAGGGCGACGATGAGAATGCGCAGCAGAGCGGCGAAGCCGCCGACCTTGGCCCCCACGGACATGAAGGCGGTGACGACGGTCGGCGCGCCCTCGTACACATCGGGCGTCCACATGTGGAAGGGGGCCGCGGCGACCTTGAAGCCGAAGCCGACGAGGATCATGGCCGCGCCGGCCAGGGCCAGCAGCGTCGCGCCGCCGGCGTTCAGCGCGGCCACCACGCCGGGCAGCGCCGTCGTCCCGGTCGCGCCGTAGATGAGGGCGATGCCGTAGACGAAGATGGCCGAGGAGAACGCGCCCAGCACGAAGTACTTCATGGCCGACTCTTCCGACTCCGGCCGCGGCCAGGCCAGTCCGGCCATGATGTAGAGCGGGATGGACAGCAGTTCCAGGGCCAGGAAGATGAGGATGAGGTCGTTGGCCATGCCCATGAGCATCATGCCGCTCAGCGAGAAGAGCATGAGCATGTAGAACTCGGGGCGGTCGTGGCCGGTGCGCTGCAAGTAGTTGACGGCCAGCAGCACGGTCAGGATGCCGGTGATGGCGAAGATGACGTTGAGGGCCATGGCGAAGTTGTCGGCCACCAGCATGGGGAAGCCGCCGGGCACGGTGAAGGCCGTCCGGTTGCTATCCCACAGGGCGACCGAACTGATCAGGGCGCCGAACAGGCCGGCCACCGTCAGCGCCGGCGCGGCCCGCCGCGCCGTCTCGCCGTTCAGCAGGTCGATGAACATCAACAACATGCCCATCCCCGCCACCAGGAGCAGGGGCAACAGAACGAGGTAATCAATGGCAGGGGCTTGAAAGTCCATGATGTATCCTTGGGAGGGGGTGTCAGCATCGCAGGGGAGCGGGGGTGCAAGGGGGCGGGGGAAAAAGCGCTTATTGGGGGATGTTTCTTTTCACCCCTGCTCCCCAGATCCCCCGCTCCCCTGCATCATCAAAGTCGCGATACCATCCTCCCGGACCGGCGTAAGCCAAACCTTATTGCTATGAAACGTACTCTGCCCGGCGAAGTCGCCCAGAGCATCGGAAGTCGTCCAGTTCACGTTGCGGGGGCGGCCCCGGCCGTCGCCGTGC
>NZ_JAYRVJ010000186.1:0-4701 GCF_041918635.1 Promineifilum sp. (SeqCode) | reverse complement strand
GTAGACCCACTCCACACCGTAGTCGCGCAGGGGCAGGTCGCGAAAGAAGGGGGAGCCGACGCCCAGCGGGTGCACGGCCGAACAGACGTCGTGGCGGAAGCCGGGCAGCGTGTACTCCAACGTCCGCATGCCGCCGCCGATGGTATCCTTGCCCTCCAGCACCAGGACGGAGCGCCCGGCGCGGGCCAGGGTGATGGCTGCCGCCAGCCCGTTTGGCCCGGAGCCAACGATGACGGCGTCATATTCCGACCGCTGCCGTACCGGTGAGGCACCCCCGGTTGTCATCGGCCCACCAGCCGTTTCAGACCGTGCACTGGCAGGTAGAGCGCCGTGCGAATAGCCGCGTTGTGCCACACGTTCCTGGCCGCCGACCAGCGCACGCTCCGGTCGAGCAGCACCGTCTCGATGGAGACCGGCTGGCCGCGCACGCCGCAATCGAGCGCCAGATTGGTCAGCGTCTTACCCCAGAAGTCGTCCTCCTGCTTGTGGACAAGACCCAGGCGCACGCCAACCTCGAACAGTGGGTCGCCGGCGCGGATGAACGAGACGATCTGGGCGACGGTCACGCCCGCCTCATCAAAGGCGCTGAAGGTAATCGTGCCGGCAAAGATGTGTCCCTGAGGCGTCACGAAGGTAAAGGAGTCATCGTCGGACTGAATGACGGCCACGCCGGTGGCGATTTGCGAGCCGGCCGGGCCTTCCAGGTTGATCACCGCTACGTCGCCCTTCTCAATGCGCCGTCGTGAACCGTAGAAGTTGCTGCCTTGCGGCCAATAGTCGGAATATTTCGCTTTCCAGCGCCGAATGAGTTCGCGCGGTCCTAGCGGCGCGCCGGCCAGCCGTATCCGATACGTCTTGCGCCACAGCCAGCCAAAGCCCGAGGCCGGCCCGACCAGTTCCTTGCCGGCGACGTTCAGATTGATCGCCTCCGGCGGCGTGGGCGGCTTGGGCAGTTTGTCTTTGTTCGACGGATCGCTTTCGACAGGTACGCTCATCGTCCTTCCATTAGGCGCTCGCAGCGCCGGCCGGAACGGATGAGACCGCGCCAGCCGCGCTCGATGCGCTATCAGTCTGATTTGCCGCAGTCAATCGATGAAGGGTGCGTGGGGCAGGGTGGGGAAGATTCTAGCGTATCGTTTGCCCCCTCCAAAGCGCACTCACGAACGCCTCACGCGCCGCACAGGACGGCGCGGCGATCGGGCGGCGGGGAGACGGAAACGCGCCCCCGGCGGCCAGGTTCCCCTTGATGAACGGCTCAACTGACCAGGGCGGCCAGCGCCTCATCCGTCGTGTTGTAGACGCTAAACGCCTCATCCAGTCGCGTCAGGTCGAATATCTGCCGGTAGTGGCTGCTCAGGCCACAGGCGATCAGCCGTTGCTGCTGCCGTTGGGCGCGGATCAGCAATGTCACCAGCAGGCCGATGCCGGTGCTGTTCATATAATCCAGCCCGCTGAAGTCGAGGATGACAACTGGGGTTTGGCCGCCGGCTTCGTTGTAGGCGTTCATCAGCGCCTCTTCGGCAAACCCGGTCACTTCGCCATGAATCTCGATCACACTTGCGCCTGGTTGCTTGCGCACCTGCATGTGGACGTTTGGTTCGATCATGTCTATTCTCAATGTGAGGCGATTTGCCAAATCGCCCACGCTTGTGGTGGTTGTAGCGGTCTGCCAAACCGCCCTACAGTTGTGGCGATTTAGCAAATCGCCCTACAGTTACGGGGCGGCGGCGACTTCTTGCAGCGCGCTTTCCTCGTTCTCGTAGACGGTCATGAAGTCGGAGAGCCGCGTGATGTTGAAAATCTCCCGGTAATGGTCGCTCAGACCCGTCGTCACCAGCCGGCGGTGGGACTTGCGCGCCCGCGCCAGCAGGCCGACGATCAGCGCGATCCCGGTTGAATTGATGTACCCGACCCGGCTGAAGTTGAGCATGATGGCCGAAGGGGCCTGTTCCTCCGCCTGGCTATAGGCTACTTCCAGCAGCGCGTCGGCGAAGCCGTCGATGTCGCCGAACAGATCGATCACCGACAACCCCTCGCGGCGGCGAACTTCGGCCCGAAAAGCATTACTCTGTGAGTTCACCTTGCGCTCCTTCGGCCAGATGAATGACCAGTTTCACCGTGTGGTGCGCCTCGTCCGAGGTGACCTGCATCTCGTCCACCATGTTCTGAATGAGGAAAAGCCCCCAGCCGCGCGGGGACTGCTGCCCGGCCAGTTTAGCCATGAGGTCTGGCGCGGGGGTGTCGGAGCCGAACTGGTTGCCGCCCCGGTCGGTGATGCTGACGGTCAGGTTGCGGCTGTCGCGGGCAACCTCGATCAGCACCGGCGCATCCTCGCGGTACTTATTGCCGTGTTCCATGGCGTTCATCGTCGCCTCGGCTACGGCCGTCTTCAGCCGCTGTACCTTGTCTTGCGGCAGGTGCAGCAGGCCGACGACCTCCGCCACCTGCTCCATGGCCCGGCGCTCGTTGCCCGGCCGGCTGGGTAGTTCGAAACGGGCCAGCGTTTCCATCTGTCTTGTGTGGGAACCATTACCCCGGCCATGGGCCTGGAGCAGCACCATCGTCACGTCATCCTCTTGTTCCCAATCCGGCCCGGTGAAAGCGTGCAAGCGGTCGAGCAGGAAAGGCACGAGATTGCCGTTGACCGATTCGCCCATAAGCCCCTGGAGGCGGGGAAAGCCGAACATCTCGCGCGACGGACTGTGGGCCTCGACGAGACCGTCGCTGTAGAGCAGCAGGCAGTCGCCCGGCCGCAGTGTCGCCTCTTTCTCTTCGTACTGCATGCCCGGCAGCAGTCCGAGCGGCATGCCTCGCGCTCGCAGTTCGAAAACGCCCTCTCTTGTCCGGTGGTAGGGCAGGTCGTGTCCCGCGTTGGCGAAGACGAGCGTGCCGCTTGCCGGTTCCAGCAAGGCATAGAGGCAGGTGACAAACATCTTGGGCGGAATCTCTTCGACCAACAGGTTGTTCGTCCGCTCCAGCACCGCGCCGGGGGACACCAGCTGCTCGGCCGTCGCCCGCAGCAGCGTGCGCGTCGTCGCCATGACCAGCGCCGCGGGCACGCCCTTGTCGGTCACGTCGCCGATGACGAAGCTGATGCGCCCATCCGGGAACTGGATGAAGTCATAGAAGTCGCCGCCCACCGCCCGCGCCGGCTGGTAAAAAGCCGACACTTCGTATCCCGCGACCGACGGCACTGCCTTGGGCAGGAGGAACTGCTGGATGAGCCGCGCCACGCGCAACTCCTGCTCGATGCGCTGCCGTTCCAACGCCTCCAACTGCTGCTGCCGGACGAGTTGGGCCACGCGCACGGCCGGCGCGGCCTGCGTCGCCAGCGTACCCAATAGCCGCCGGTCGTCGGAAGAGTAGTCCTGCTCGCTAAGGCGCTGCCCCAGGTTGATCAGGCCGACGAGTTCGCCCTGGCTGACCAGGGGCAGCACAAGTCGCACGCCGGCCGTGCGCAGCGCATGCACGCCGGGCGAGTCCAGCGCCAGCCGGTCCACGTCGACGACGCCGCTGGTGTTATTGCGAAAGAACTCGATCAGCGGGTCGGTCGGGGGGATGTCGAGTGGGGCGATGACCGCCGGCGCGTCGTTGGCCGCGGGCGCGGCCGGCGCGGTGGGAGGCGTGGCCGGCGCGGCCGCTTTCCGACTTCGATTTCGCCAGAAGGCTTTTGTTGTCGTCATCGTGACCTATCCTTCATTGCCCCCATCATACCCGACGATCGTCTCCTGATCGTTATGAAACGTCCCGGCTGGCAACCTGTTTTGGCCCCATCGTCTCTCCAACGTTACGGGACGTTCGGGCCGAGGTCGTCGGGGGGGAGCGGCGGCCCGGGTGGGTCGCGCCGCTCCCACTCGGCGGCGTAGAACGGGCCGACGTCGCACCACTCGGGGGCCATCTCCATCAGGCCCAACTGGAGCAGCGCCCGCCGCGCGGCCAGACCGACGATGGCGACGTAGGTAGGGTAGGACAACTCCAGCGTGGAGAGCATCTCCACCGACGCTTGCGCGGCCATGCTGGCCGCGATGAGCTGGATGATCTCCACCGCCTGCTCACCGACGACGTGGCCGCCGAGGATTTGATGTGTCTCGCGCGAGATGACCAGCTTGCAAAAGCCCTCGGTGTAGCCGTCAATGACCGCCCGATCCATGTTAGCGAAGGAGGCCAGGGCGATAACCACGTCATGGCCCTCTTCTTTGGCTTTTTTCTCGGTCAGGCCCACGCTGCCATACTCCGGGTCGGTGAAACCGCCGTGGGGCACGATCTGGGCGCAGTAGGCGCGCTCCGCGCCGGTGGCGTTCTCGGCGGCGATGCGCGCTTCGTAGCTGGCGCTCTGCACCAGCATCATGCGGCCGTTGATGTCGCCCGCGGCGAAGATGTGGGGCGCGGTCGTGCGCAGATAGTCGTCCACCACGATGTAGCCCCGCTCTGTCTTCACTCCGGCCACGTCCAGCCCCAGCCCCTCGACGTTGCCCGGCCAACCCACGGCTACCAGAACCGCGTCGGCCTCCAACTCGTGCAGGGCATCGTCCTTCTTGTAGGTCAGGCGCAGCCCACCCGCCACCGGCTCGACCCGCTCCACGCCGCTCATGCCGCTGATGGTGATGATGCCCCGGTCGGTGAAAGCTTTCTGCATCGCCTCGGTCACGGCCATGTCCTCGATGGGCAGGATGTGGGGGGCCACGTCGAGCAGCGTCACCT
>NZ_JAYRVJ010000185.1:0-8742 GCF_041918635.1 Promineifilum sp. (SeqCode) | reverse complement strand
CTCGCCGACGGGCAATTGGCCTTCCAGAGCGCCGGCATCGACCCGGACGCCCTGCGCGGCCTCAGCGACGACTTCACCATCTCCCTGTTCACCCCCGACGGCGCGGCGCTGGATACATTCACGACGCAGGATCAACTGCCCGTCTTTCCCGCTCAGCCCATCGGCTTCCAGACCATCCCCTTCCAGGATGACACGTGGCGCGTCTATAGCCAGCAAGTGTCCGTTGGGGGGCAGAGCGGCCGGCTTCAGGTGGCGCAGGAACTTGACCGGATCGATCAGGCATTAGCCAGCCTGCGGGGGCAAGCCTTGCTGGGCCTGCCGTTGGCCCTGCTGCTGGCCGGGCTGGGCGGCTACTTCCTGGCCGACCGCGCCCTGCGCCCCATCGACCGCGTCACCCAGACCGCCCGGGCAGTGTCCGCCAGCGACCTGAGCCGGCGCATCGACTACCAGGGGCCGGCCGACGAGGTAGGGCGGCTGGCCCGCACCTTTGACAGGATGCTCGACCGGCTGGAGGCCGCTTTCGCCCGTGAACGGCGCTTCACCGACGACGCGGCCCACGAACTACGTACGCCCCTGACGGCGCTGAAAGGGCGCATCGGCGTCACGCTCAGTCAGCCGCGCCGCCCGGCCGATTACCAGGAGACGCTGCGCGAGATGGAGGAGCAGGTCGACCGCCTTATCCGCTTGAGCAACGACCTGCTGTTCATGGCCCGGCTGGACGGCGGTGAGGTGCAGCGGCCGATGGCGAACATTGAGTTGGCCGACTTCATGGGCGCAGTGGTCGACCAGATGCAGCCCCTGGCAGCGGCCAAGTCGGTCACCCTGGTCGCCGAGCTGCCGGCCGGGCTGACGCTGCGCGGCGATATGGACTTACTCATCCGCCTCTACCTCAACCTGCTGGACAACGCCATCAAGTTCACCCCGCCGGGCGGCCAGGTGACCGTACGCGGGCAGCGGCAAAACGGGCAGGTTGTGGTCTCCGTGCATGACACCGGGCCGGGCATTCCGGCCGAGCACTTGCCACACCTGTTCGAGCGCTTCTACCGGGTCGAAGACGGCCGGGCCAGGGACCGCGCCAACGGCCAGGGAGGGGCTGGACTGGGATTAGCGATCGCCTATGAGATCGCGCGGTTCCACGGCGGGGCGCTGACGGTGCAGAGCGAGTTGGGCCAGGGCACGACCATCGCCGCGCAGTTGCCAGCAGGCGGATAGAAGAGAAGAATCCGCAGATTACGCAGATTAGTTGTCGGTGGTCAGTTGCCAGTTTTCTTACGTCGGGCCGGTGATGAATGTCAGCCCCTACTCCGATTCTTCCCGGCCGAAGACGGCCTTGATCAGGAGCAGGATCAGGAACGAGCAGGCGACGAGGATGACCGACAGCGTGACAGCCACGCCCAGGTCTAGCTCAAAGCCCAGGTAGATCGCCAGGGGCATGGTCTGAGTGCGGCCGGGGTAGTTGCCGGCGAAGATGATGGTCGCGCCAAACTCCCCCAGGGCGCGCGCCCAGGCCAGCGCCACCCCCGTCAGCACTGCCCGGCGCGAGAGCGGCAGCGTCATGCGCCAGAAGACTTGCCAGGGAGTGGCCCCGTCGATGGCCGCGGCGTCCTCCAATTCCGGCTCCACCGCGGCAAATCCCACAGCGGCGGTGCGGATGAAGAGCGAGACGGCGATGAAGGTCTGGGCCATGACGACGGCCGTCTCGGTGAAGGTGATGCGCAGCCCCAGATCATCCAACGGCCCGCCGATCCACCCCCGCCGGCCGAACACCAGCAGCAGCGCCAGCCCCGCCACGGCCGGCGGCAGGACGATGGGTAGATCGATGAGGTTGTCCACCAGCAGTTTGCCGGGAAACTGCCCCCGCGCCAGCAGGTAGGCGACGGGCAGGCCCAGCGCCACCGCGGCCAGTGTGGCCCAGGTGCTCGTCCGCAAGCTGAGCGAGATGGCTTGCCGCACCTCGGGCCGGGCCAGATTCGCCCACAGTTCGGCCGGCGAGGCGTAGAGAACCAGCGCCAAGAGGGGCAGCGCCAGGAAGAGAAGCAGCGGCAACGACAGCGCCCACCATGCCCCCGGCCGCCGGCGCGCCGTCCTGTCCCTACTGAATGGAGAAGAAGGCGCGGCGACCTTCGCCCGTGGAAAGCCAGGCCATCTCATTACCGGATAGGGCCAAAACCGTAGTTGGCCAGAATAGTCTGGCCCTTGTCACTCAACAACAGCGCGATGAAGCCGGCCGCCGCTTCGGCCTGGGCGCTGTCGTTGAGCGATGCAATGGGATATTCGGCCACAACGTTGAGCGCGCCGGGGATTTCCAGGCTGGCGACGTCCTCGACCCCGATCAGGTCGCTGGCATAGACAATGCCCGCGTCGGCCTCGCCCAGCGAGACCTTGTTCAAGACAGAGCGCACGTTCTCCTCATAGGAGGCGACGTTGCCCAGCACAGCCTCCTTGAACGACGCGCCCAGTGCAGGGTCTGCCGAGGCCAGATTAAGGAACTCCAGGGAGTAGCGGCCGGCGGGCACTTCTTCGGCGGCCAGCACGATCAGCGTGTCGGGGGCGGCCAGGTCTGGCAGGGCGGCGATGCCGGCCGGATTGTCGGCCGGGTAGACGACGACGAGCCGGTTGGTGGCGAAGATCGCTGCCGCGTCCGCGTCAATTCGGCCCGACTCAACGGCCGCGTCCATCTGCGCCGCGTTGGCGCTGGCGAAAACGTCGGCCGGCGCGCCCTCGCCAATCTGCGTCGCCAACTGGTTGGAGCCGGCGAAGTTGAAAGCCACCGTCACGCCGGGGTTGGCCGCCTGGAAGACACTCTTGATCTCGCCAAAGGCGTCCGTCAGCGAGGCGGCGGCGAAAACAGTCAGCGTGACCGCGTCTTCGGCGGCTGTCGCCTGCGCGCTTTCTTGTTGCGCCCGTCCGCAGCCTGTCAGAAGGACAAGCAGGCAGCAGACCAAGGCAGTCAGACGCCATGTTGTGAATCGACCGTTGGTGACCATTGCGCAATATTCCTTCATGTAAGAGGAACACAGAGTTCCACAGAGATCACACAGAGCTACACAGAGAATCGTAGAGCTATTCTTCCTCTGTGGAACTCTGTGTTCCTCTTATCTGCTTCCGGCCACTCGACCGGCAACGATGCCAGCCAGTCGCGGATCGCCTCGATGTGGGCGCGCCGGTATGCCCGGACGGCGCGCGGGAAAGGGGCCTCGGGGTCGTTGGCCTGTGTCGCCAGCCAGCCGGCGCATACGGCCTGCTGGCGCTCGATCAGCCGGACGGCCGTCTCCTGCCCCTCCGCCATAGCGAAGTAGAGCTTCAGCATGAACGCCAGCCGCATCTCGCGCGGCTGGGCCACCGGCTGCTCCAGCCACTCCCGATAGGCGGCTTCGCCGCGCGCGGTCAGATGAAATACCTTGCGGGGCGGCCTGGTTTCCTGCGGCTGCAACGTCGCCCGCAGCAAGCCCCCCTCCTCCAGCCGGGCCAGGAGCGCATAGAGCCGGCTCTGTTTCATGCGCCAGACGAGACGAAGCTCCGGCGTATGACTCAGTTCGTGGTAAAGCTCGTAGCCGTGGCTCGGCCGGCGGCGTACAAAACCTAGCAGCGCGAGTTCAACTGACAAAGACCCTGCAGCACGATTATCCATGTTGCGAATACTCAAGGTGTGAGTATAAGTAATGAATTGGTTGTGTCAACCTTTGTAGGGTAGAGGGAACCATCAGAGTGACAGCGGATGGATAACCGGCTACCATCTAGCATAGGTGCGCGCGGCCCGCGCCCCATAGCCTGACGAATGATTTCGGGATCGCTCATGACATCGCTGCCCAACCGCTACATTTTGCTACTTCTGCTTATCGCTAGTGTTGCCTTCACCGCCTGTGGCCGCGCCGCCAGGTCTGAGTTAGCGCCTTCGCCCACTCCCACACGCATTCGTCCAACCTCCGTCCCCACACGTGTGCTGCCCACCCTGGGGGCCACAGCGATCACGCCCGACGGCGACCGCGCCGAGGTGACCTACGTCTTTGATGGCGACACCATCGAGGTGGAGCTTGACGGCCAGACCTACCGGCTGCGCTACATCGGCGTGGACACGCCGGAGCGCGACGAGCCGTTCTACGAGGAGGCGCTCACGTTCAACCGCGAGCTGGTGGACGGGCAAACGGTCATCCTGGTGCGCGACGTGAGCGAGACAGATCAGTACGGGCGGCTGCTGCGCTACGTCTACCTGACCGATGGGACGTTCGTCAACGCCGAGCTGATGCGCGCCGGCATGGCCCGGCTGGTTACCTTCCCGCCCGACGTGGCCCAGACTGACTTCCTGCGCGCCCTTCAGCAGGAGGCGCGGGCGGCGGCGGCCGGCATGTGGGCGCAGCCGGCGCTGGTCGGGCCGTGCGATTGCGACCGCAACCTGTATGACTGCCGCGACTTCAGTACGCAGGCGGAGGCGCAGACGTGCTTTGCCTACTGCCTGGAGACAGTTGGCGAGGACGTGCACCGGCTGGATGGCGGCGGCGATGGCTTCGTATGCGAGAGTCTGCCGTGAAGAGGAAGAATCCGCAGATTTCGCAGATTTCGCAGATTTGGCACAGCTCAATGCGGCTTATTCGATGAGAACACAACCCGGTAAGGGCTACCACGAATGTTGATCTATCTGTTCGGTCTGCCCGCGGCCGGGAAGAATTACGTGGGCGAGGTGCTGGCCGAGGCGTTCGGCTACACCTTCTACGATGGCGACCGCGACCTGACGCCGGAGATGCGCGATGCCGTGCGCGACGAGCGGCCGTTCAGCGACGCCATGCGCGACCGCTTCTATGCGGTGCTCATCGAGCGTATCGCCGAACTGCGCCGCCGGCACGCCGACCTGGCCTTCTGCCAGGCGACGTTCAAAGAGCGCCACCGCCGGCTGATCGCCGCTGCCTTCCCGGACGTGGTTTTTGTGCTGGTGGAGGCGGATGAGGCGGTGCGCGCCGCCCGGCTGGCGCGGGGCGGCAATCCCGTCACGGTCGAGTACGCCCGGCGTATCGCCGCCTTCTTCGAGCCGCCGGGCCACGCCCACTTCGTCATCGAGAACAACGGCGGGCGAGCCGAGATCGTGCGACAGCTAACGAGCCTACTGGCCGACCTGGCGCTGGCTGGCTATGGCTAAGAGAGTGATCCGCAGATTTCGCAGATTACGCAGATTTTTAAGAAGCTCACGCCAAGAACGCAAAGTGCGCAAAGAACGCTAAGACGACCCTGATGTCGCTTCTTTGCGTTCTTTGCGCACTCGTTCTTGGCGCGATCCTCTTTCTTTTAATATGCGTAACCTGCGGATCATGCTTTCTACGCCTGCGTAACAGCCACGCGCTCCACGTTACCGAGCGCGCGCAGGAGATCGGTTGTGCTCAGGATGACCGTCGTCCCCCGCACGCCGGAGCCGAGCGAGAGTTCTGCCTCCCGCGTCACGCTCTCATCCACCAGCACGCGCAGGGGGCGCGGCAGACCAAAGGGGGCCACCGCGCCGATCTCGTAGCCGGTGACGGCGCGCACCTCGTCGGTGGTAGCTGTGGTCAGCCGCGACTGGCCCAGGTGGCGGCGCAGCGCCTTCCAGTCCACCTGCTGCGGCCCAGCCACCAGCACCATGGCGTACTCGTCCTGCCCCAGCCGGAAGAGCAGGCTGCGCACGACCTGTTCCGGCCGCTGGCCTCGCTCGGCCGCCGCCTGCTCTAGCGAGTGGACGGGGCCGGCATGGCGGAACTCGCGGAAGGGAATGCCCCGCGCCGCCAGATCGCGCCCAACGGGAGTCAGTTCGTCACTCATAGGGCCTGGAATGAATGGCTACGGATTAAGAGGAACACAGAGGGACACAGAGATCACACAGAGTTTCACAGAGAAAGAACGTCTCTTCCTCCGTGTCTCTTCGTGTCTGCCCTCCGTGTCTCTCTGTGTCCCTCTTATCTGCCATTTCCATTAGCCGCCTCAACAAGCCCGCGGAACAAACCCAGCATGGCTGGGTCGTCGTGGATAAGGTTCTCCGGGTGCCACTGAACGCCCAGGGCGAAGGGGTGGCCGGGCGCTTCAACGCCCTCGATCAGCCCGTCGGGCGAGTGGGCGGCGGCCACCAACCCGGGAGCCAGGTCGCGGATGCCCTGATGGTGCAGACTGTTGACGCAGGCTATCGTCTGGCCGATGGTCGCGGCCAGCCGGCTGCCCGGCTCCAGCGTGACGGCGTGGGCCTGGTGGTTGCGCGGGAAGAGGTTGAAGAAGTCGTGCTTGATCGCGCCCGGCATCAACTCCAGCACGTCCTCGTAGAGCGAACCGCCCAGGGCGACGTTGAGCATCTGGTGGCCGCGACAGATGGCCAGCAACGGCTTGCCCTGTTCGATCGCCTCTCGCGCCAGGAAGCGTTCAATACGGTCGCGGTCGGGGTCGATGTTGAAGATGAAGTTGGGATGCTCGCTGCGATAGTATTCGCCGGCGATGTCGCCGCCGCCGGGCAGCAGCAGGCCGTCCAATCGGAGCAGCAAGGTATGCAGAGCCTCTTCGCTTAGCCCCGGTGGGATGAGCACGGGGATGCCGCCGGCCGCCGCCACTGCCTCCACGTAGGACGGCGGCAGAGCGAAGAGCGGCGCGGCGGAGGTTCCCGTCTCCACCTTGCGGTAGGCGGTCAGGCCAATGATCGGTTGAGTGGAATGGTGGTTCATGGGTTCAAGTGGGTCGAAGGGTGTCAGATGACCATAATAAAAAAGGTGAAAGAGGTCATCTTTCACCTGCTATCATACCATGAACCGTTCGCGAGCGCCGAGCGCTCGAGCGCCTAGTTTTGCTCGAAGGTGCGCTTGGCGCGGAGGCGGGTCGCCTTGCCGGTGCGCTCGCGCAGGTAGTAGAGGCGGGCGCGGCGGACGTGGCCGTGGCTATGCACCTCGATCTTCTCGATGCGCGGCGAACTCATCAGGAAGGTGCGCTCCACGCCGATGCCGTTGGAGGCGATGCGGCGCACCGTAAAGTTGGCGTTGTTACCCGCGTTGCGCACGCGGATGATCGTGCCGCGCACCATTTGGACGCGCTCGTTCTTGTCGCCCACGTTGATGCGGACGAAGACGGTCACGCTGTCGCCGATGGTCACCTGCGGCAGGGCAGCGTTCTTCTCATTGTCAAAAGCTTTCAGCAGTAAGTCAGACATGATCTCTGTTCTCCAAGCACCGGAAAAAACAACGTTCCGGCCGGAACGTCATCTCTACCCCCCAGGCAAGCTGGTTTCGTTTGTCACGTAATGAACCCGCCGGGCGGGCCAATTGGGTACTATAACAGAAGAAAGTCGGTTTGACAATGCCCGTTCGGAAAACGTTCGCCGGGCATATTGACGAAGCCCCCAAGCTATGCTATGCTGCTCGCAGTGAACAGTATGAACGACACACGCGCGTTTGGCTATCTGCAGGGCTTATTACTTGGCGTCTTACTCGCCGGTCCGGCCCTGCCTGCTCGCCCCGTGTGATCGCTCGACGCCATCTCGTTGACGTGAGGCCGCAGGCAACCCCTGCGGCCTTTTTCGTTTCGCCGTCCCTCGTTGGGCCGCAGTGGCTAGTGGTCAGTCAACAGTAAGCAGTGAGCAGTGTTCAGTGGGCCAGTAGGTCAGTGGTCAGTCACGACCAACGGCTAACGACTAACGACCAATCTGTGTAATCTGTGGATTCTTCTTAAGGAGACGACATGACGACGAAAACGAAGGCCCGCGCCGCCCGCTATGACTTCCGCGCCCTGGAAGAGAAGTGGCGGCCGCGCTGGGCGACAGACGACCTGTACCGCACCGGCGACGACCCCGACAAGCCCAACGTCTACATCCTGGACTTCTTCCCCTACCCGTCCGGCGACGGCCTGTCGGTCGGCCACTGCCGCAACTACGTCCCCACCTGCGTCAGCGCTCGCTTTCACCGCATGCGCGGCTACAACGTCCTGCACCCAATGGGCTGGGACGCCTTCGGCCTGCCGGCTGAGAACTACTCCATCCGGCACGGCATCCACCCGGCGGAGACGACACACCGCTTCGCCGCCAACTATAAGCGCCAGATGCAGCTGGTCGAGTGCTCCTACGACTGGTCGCGCGAGATCGACTCCACCGACCCGGAGTTCTACCGCTGGACGCAGTGGTTCTTCCTGCTGCTGTTCCGGCGCGGTCTGGCCTACCGGGCGATGGGCAGCCAGTGGTGGTGCCCCCACTGCCGCACCATCCTGGCCAACGAACAGGTGGAAGACGGCCGCTGCTGGCGCTGTGACTCCGTCGTGACGCGCAAGGAATTGGAACAGTGGTACTTCCGCATCACCGACTACGCCGACCGGCTGCTGGCCGACCTGGACACGGTCGATTGGCCGGAGCGCATCAAGGGCATGCAGCGCCACTGGATCGGGCGGTCGGAGGGGGCGGAGGTGGTGTTTCAGGTTCGTCGCGATGGCTCTGACGTTGCGGCGGGTGACCGAATGAATTCGGTCACTACGGACGAAGAGGAGGCGATCACGGTCTTCACGACGCGGCCGGACACGCTGTACGGCGCGACGTTCCTGGTGCTGGCCCCGGAGCACCCGCTGGTGGCGCGTATCACGGCGCGCATCACCGAGTCCGAGCGGGCGGCCGAGGTGGCCGCCTACGTCGAGGCCGCGCAGCGTATGTCGGAGATGGACCGCCAGGCGGCCGACCGGGAGAAGACGGGCGTCTTCACCGGCGCCTATGCCACTCACCCGCTGACCGGCGCGCCTGTGCCCATCTGGATCGCCGATTACGTG